>JBJTNX010000064.1:0-4513 GCA_046074325.1 Sphingomonadales bacterium | reverse complement strand
GCATAACCCGATGTGTCGGGTATTAATAAGCAATTATTGACAAAAGAAAACAAATTAGCAAAGTGTCCGCCGCCAACAATAGCTTGCTGACAAGCTCCTATTTTCAAAAGATTACAGGCATCGTGTAGGGCTTGTACAGTTGCAATTCCTGTACTGCCATAAGTGGTTGAACTTCCAAAAAAAGATAAGTACTGGGCAATAAAGCTCTGTGCGCCATTGGTTAGGGTTCTGAGGGGCAGAAGCGGAGACACACCCGAACCAAAAAGTTTGTTTTCACTGGCTTGATCTGGTGCATTCTGGAGTTGACCAATGGCCAAGGAAATTCCCTCGAAGTCAAGTACGTCGTCGTCAATAAAATTGCTATTCGCAACAAGGAGGGCGCCGTTTTCTGTAAACGTAGACCCCCACTGATGTAATTCGGCCATCTCTTGACATAAAATCAAGGCGGCAATGGTGTCACTGCGCAATATTTTTAAATCACTTGGCTTCGGGTATTTCGGGTGCTTGGGGTCTATTTGAATTTGCCTAAACGCTGCATTGAGGTGTTCAAATTGCCGTTGCACCTGAGCAGTGTTTATAGGCAAAGTTGACCTAGGGCCTAATTGACCAGTTGCAGAAAACTGTGCGCTCTCCCAAAATCCAATGGCCGTAAGTGTAGCAAGCATTAGCGTTTTTTCAGTGTTTCTTTGACTTGAAGTGATAAATAATATTCATCGCGCTGCGCAATAAACGGATTGGCGCTTGCTTGCTCTGCTTCTAATATTGTGAAACTCAAATCCGCCTCTGCACGCACCTTTCCTTCAACAAGCAATTTTGCACTGCCTGTGGCGCGCATGGTGTCGAGGGAAGTGAGCACAACTTCTATCCAACTTTGGTCACCGGGAATAATAGAATCTCGGAATTTGGCCTTTTGTACAATACTTAAAATGGGATAACAACGCCCCTTATCTGGATGCGCAACGGCATAAGAACGCTCGATTAAGATGCCCATGAGCTGTGCCATGGATTCTATTTGCAAAACGCCCGGCACAATTGGGAATCCAGGAAAGTGTTCTGCAAAGTAATCCTCTGAGAGCGTCCAACATTTGATGCCTTTGGCTGTTTTTCCGGGAATAACCTCTGCTATACGGTCTACTAAATAAAATCTCATATCTAGGCAAAGCTAAATGTTGAAGATAAGAAAATTGTATTGAAAATCGCAAGTATAGCGCGTTTTACTTTTGAAAATCGCAAGTGTCATCAAATCCAGCTTCCGTGCTCCTATTTCATGTTAAATCTATATTAAGTTTCATTCGGAAAACTTACTTTTTCACTTTAGAATACGCCTGAAAAGGACTACTTTGTGTTAGAAAGACAATAATTATGCGTTATCCTACCGCAAACATTGAAATTTCGTTTTGAAAAGGGGCTAAAGTTTTTTTATATTTGGCGTTCAATTGTAAAAATGAAAAATTAAAAACGATCATTATGGACAAAAAACAAAAAACCGCCGGGGGATTTTCAGCAATTGTTGCGTTTCTGGCTATTGCACTTGCACTCATTGCAGGTATCTTAATTTACAAATCTATTTTTGGGGACCCGAATAACTTCGTAGACAAAAACCCAGAAGCAGAACCAATTGAAGGAAACCTTTTAGGGGTAATTTACAAAGGTGGTTTCATCGTACCAGGTTTGGTTGCGGTTAACCTTATCGTATTGATCTTCACAATTGAGCGTTTGGTTACGCTTATGCTTGCAAACGGAAAAGGAAAAGCAAACCAATTCATTGAAAAAATCAAAGACTTAATGGCTGCCAAAGATTTCAATGGCGCTATTGAAGCTTGTGACGCACAGCGCGGTTCATTGGCCAATGTGGTTCGTGCAGGTTTGGTGAAATACCAAATGATGACCAAAGACGCCCACATGGACAAAGAACAAAAATTAGAGGCTTTGAAAAAAGAACTTGAGGAAGCAACTTCTTTAGAACTTCCAATGTTATCTAAAAACTTACCAGTTCTTTCTACTACTGCATCGATTTCAACACTCATTGGTCTAATCGGTACGGTACTTGGTATGATCCGTTCATTTGCCGCGATGTCACAAGGTGCGCCAGATACAGCAGAACTCTCTACTGGTATCTCTGAGGCCCTTATTAACACTGCATTTGGTATCACAGGTTCAACCATCGCGATCATCGCGTTTGGCTTCTTCTCTACTAAAATCGACGCCATGACTTACGGCATCGACGAAGCAAGCTTCACGATCGTTCAAGATTTTGCAGCCAACAACTAATTGTCAACCTTAAGTTAATACTCAAGCAATGCCAAAAATTAAAATGCCCAAAGGCACTCCTTCCATAGACATGACGCCTATGGTGGACTTGGCGTTCTTGCTTGTGACCTTCTTTATGTTGACGGCTTCTTTCCGCAATGCAGAACCCGTTACCGTTGAAACCCCATCTAGTATTTCCGATAAAATCATTCCAAAGAATGTTTTGATGGCCACACTAGACAGAGACGGACGCGTGTTCTTCAACCTTTCGGATCCAGAAGCCAGAAAAGAAATGCTCAACAATATGCTCGGTAAATACAAGGTTAAACTTACGCCTGAGCAAATAGAAGAGTTTTCTTTCATGTCAACCTTTGGTTGTACCATGCAAGAACTTCCTGCATACATGAGCACCGAAGCAGCAAAACGTGCAAGTTTCCCAACAAAAGGGATTCCCACCGATTCTACCAAAAACGAACTTTTAGACTGGCTTTCTTTTGCTGCAGCTGCAGCGGTTAATTCTGGCCGCACCGCATTTGAAGAAGCCAAACTGAAAGGCGACGAACCCAAAATGGAAGATTTCAAGCCAAAATTCGTCATCCGAGTAGATTCCAAAACTTTGTATAAAGACGCTGCGAAAGTAATCGATGTATTCAGAGAATTGTCTCTAAATAACCTGAATTTTGTAACCTCTGCGGAAGCAATTCCCGTAAATTAATTAGCACATGGCACAAATCGCAGAAAGCGGCGGCGGCGACCACGGCAAAAAAGGGAAGAAAAGAGCCAAGAAAGGATCTACCCACGTAGACATGACCCCAATGGTGGATCTTGCCTTTCTACTCCTTACTTTCTTTGTCTTGACCTCTACCTTTAGCAAGCCTAAGGTCATGCCGCTCAACTACCCCGCAAAATTAAAAGATCCAACTTTTAAGCCTCCAAAAGTAAACAATGCCGCCACCTTTATTTTATCTGGCGACAAAGTTTACTACTATCGCAATGAATTCTACTCTAAAGCCAAGCCAGGTCCTAACGGCCCTACAGTTTTAGAAGAAGCCAATTTTGGATCCGGAGAAAATAGTGTCAGAAAATTGTTAGCTTCTTGGAACGAATACGTTATTAAGAATAAGGTGGCTCTAGACAAGCAACTCGACAAGAAGCAAATTGCAGACACAACCTATGAGCGCAAGCTCAATGACCTCACTGTCAAAAGGGAAGCGGTCAAGGTCCTGATCAAAACCGACGACAAAGCACTTTGCAAAAGCTTCGTTGATTTAGTTGACGAACTCAAGATTGCCAATGTGGGCGTTATTGCCCCCACTGACTTGTCACCTGGAGAAAAAGAGTTATTAAAAGAAAAAAACTAACGCCATGACAGTCATTTATGTAATCGTCGCACTCGTTACTGCTTTCTCTTTGTTTGACTACTATGTCAACAAAAACTGGGAAGCTATTACCTCGGTAAGCCGCAACGAAGCCGTATTTGCACACCGCAACCGTGCCTACGGCGCCTATGTGCTTCGCTCTGGCTACAACAAACGCATGTCTCTGATTTTAGCCGGCTTAGTTGCTTTTGCAGGTCTTGCTTTCACCGTTTCGTTTATCATCAAGAACTTACCGAAAGAAGAAATCAAAAAGCCACGCGTCACTGAACAAAACTTCACAGTCACAACGCCAAAAGAAGACGTTCCGCCACCGCCACCTCCAACGGCTCCACCGCCACCACCCATGACACAAACGCAAGCGTTTGTGGCACCAGTGGCTGAAGACGACTTCGTTGAAGATGAATTGCCTTCTCAAAACGACCTCACCAACATTACCATTTCTACTGAAACCAATGATGGTGAAGAAGGCTGGTTACCTAGTGACAATCCTGACGACGGTCCAGGTATTGTCGATACACGCCAACAAGAGGAAGAAGTTGTTGATGTAGCTGAAGAAGATGCTGAATTTCCTGGTGGATATGACAAGCTCAATGCGTTTATCAATTCCACTTTAAATTACCCAGACGAAGCCATCGAACTCGGTGTTAAAGGTCGTGTTGTGGTGCGCTTCGTCGTTGAGAAAGACGGCCGTATCTCCAACGCAAGCGTTGAACGCCCAATTGTAGAATGCCCATCTTGTAATAAAGAAGCTTTGAATGTGGTCAATAAAATGCCCGCATGGACTCCCGCCAAAACCTCTGGCCGTCCAGTAAGACTCTGGGTGCGCGTTCCAATCATTTACGACACGCAATAGTCTTCCACTAACAATCATACAATCCCCATCT
>JBJTNX010000063.1:0-3186 GCA_046074325.1 Sphingomonadales bacterium | reverse complement strand
AACAAACACTAGTCTCAGCCGAGCGCTATATTACCGAAGAACTTAAAGACTACGAACAAAAAATCCTTGGATCGATGAAATCAGCCATTGCAAATACGAGTTGTTGGTAGAGGTTTTGCTCGATTTGTAAGATTTTTTCCTCGGCTCCAAGGATTTTTTGTTCGTAGTCTTTAAGTTCTTCGGTAATATAGCGCTCGGCTGAGACTAGTGTTTGTTTTCGAATCCAGTTTTCTGGCACTTTATCTTTGTGCGTATTGCGTACTTCGATGTAGTAACCGAATACGTTATTGAATGCAATTTTAAGGCTCGAAATACCGGTAGCTTCAATTTCTCTTTCCTGAATTTGGTCTAGATAATCTTTGCCACTCGTTGAAATTTTACGTAATTCATCAAGTTGGGCATCGCGTCCATCTTTGATGACAGGGCCTTTACCAATTTGAATAGCTGGTTCTGTGGCAAGGTTGCTTTCTATGAGTTCAATAAGTTGCGAACAGGCATCTAACTTGGAAAGCAAGCTCTGCAGGCTAATGTTGTCAACAGACCCCAATAGACCATGAATGGGTTGTATTTGTTGAAGCGTGCGTTTTAAATGTTGAACTTCTCTTGGGTTGATTTTTCCGACGGCAACTTTTGAGATCAGTCTTTCTAGATCGCCGATTTCTCGGAGTCGTTCGTCGAGTTCGAAGTGAATATCAATTTCATTCTTTAATGCCAGAACAATCTGATGCCGTTGCTCAATAGGCTTCCTTTCTTTGAGTGGCAAAACCAACCATCTTTTGAGTAAACGCCCACCCATAGGTGTTTTGGTTTGATCGAGGATTTGTGCAAGTGTGCTCGCGTTTTCATGTGGAGAATGAATGAGTTCTAAGTTCCGAACTGTGAAACGATCGAGCCACATATAATGGTCTGGCGCTATCTGACCAATACTAGTGATGTGTCCGAGTTGTTGTTGTTGGTTTTCAGATAGGTAATGAAAAACAGCTCCGGCAGCTATGGTGGCAAGTTGTTGGTTATCGAGCCCAAAACCTTTTAAAGATTTGGTTCCGAAGTGTTTGTTGAGCTGTTCGTTGGCAAAATCTGATCCAAAAACCCAATCTTCGAGTTTGAAATGAAAAGCGTCGTTGCCAAAAAGTTCATGAATCTTACTAGTTTGACTTTTTTGATAAATAAGTTCCGCCGGTCTAAACCCGCTAATGAGCTTATCTATGTAACTCACGGAGCCTTGGGCGACAAGAAATTCGCCGGTAGAGATATCAAGAAAGGCTGCTCCGACATCTTGTTTGTCTAAATGAAGGGCACATAAAAAGTTATTGCTGCGTTGATCTAGCACTTGGTCGTTAAAAGCCAGGCCCGGACTTACAAGCTCTGTAACGCCCCGTTTGACAATCGTTTTGGTCATTTTGGGGTCTTCGAGCTGGTCACAGATAGCCACGCGTTGACCTGCACGTACGAGTTTAGGCAAGTAGGTTTCTAGCGAGTGGTGCGGAAAACCAGCCAATTCCATTTCTGCAGCCGCACCGTTTTTACGCTTGGTTAAGATAATACCTAAAATGCGACTAGCTTTTACCGCATCAGCGCCAAAAGTTTCGTAGAAATCGCCGACCCTAAACAAGAGCATGGCGTCTGGATGCCTTGCCTTGATTTGGTTGTACTGCTTCATCAAGGGTGTTTCGGAACTTTTTTCTGCGCTTTGCTTGGACACGACTTTACTTTTGTGAAGTAAAGATAGGCCTTTTTAGGCCGGGCTTTTGCTCATTTTTTCCACAATTTAGCAGTATTTTTGAGCTATAAATGTCAGAAAAGCCAACGAAAAAACTAAAGCTCTGGGAACTCGAACGCCCTGACGAGCAAACCTACAAAGCGCAGGCTAAATTTCCTTTAGTTGTGGTGCTCGATAGCATTCGCTCACTGAGTAATATTGGCGCTTTTTTCAGAACAGCCGATGCCTTTAATGTGGAGCGTCTGGTTTTATGTGGCATTACTGCTCAGCCGCCACACCGCGAGATCCACAAAACAGCATTGGGCGCTACGCAAACAGTGGATTGGCAGCATTCACCGTCCTTGATTGAAGCTTTAGAACAACTCAAGGCAGAGGGCTACAAGATTTGTGTAGTTGAGCAGGCAGTCAAAACAACTTTTCTTCAAGACATCCATAGCTTGGAGGGCACTGGTTTTGTGCTGGTTTTTGGAAATGAAGTAGATGGCGTTGCCCAGGAAGCACTCGATATGGCTGATTACATCATTGAAATCCCACAGTTTGGTACCAAACACAGCCTTAACGTGAGTGTCTGTGCAGGGATTGTACTATGGGAATTTGCAAAAAAGTACATTTAATTACTACGCAAAAATAATGCGGAGTAAATCTTTTGCCTCCTGCCGTCAAACAAGTTTAACCAAAAGCAAGTCGTTTTCTTTGCTTACGCTTAGCAATTGATTTTTAGTCAGCGTTTTAATAGAGGTGTCCCATAATTTATTGCTGATCTCGAATTCTGCTCGAAGCTCGCCAAGTAACATTTGTGTGGCTTTTTGCATTCTATTGTAGATGGCTGTTTCGGTTTCGTTGAGTTGAACTTTAGGAGTCTGCACCTCTGGACGCATTTGCGGGAAAAACAATACTTCTTGTATAGACGGATTGTTCGTTAAATACATGATGAGTCTATCCATTCCAATGCCCAAACCACTCGTTGGCGGCATGCCATACTCAAGTGCTCTCAAGAAATCTTGGTCGATAAACATGGCTTCGTCATCGCCGCGTTCTTGTAACTTGAGTTGTTCTTCGAAACGTTCGCGCTGGTCAATTGGGTCATTGAGTTCGGAGTAGGCGTTGGCTACCTCTTTGCCGCAAACCATTAATTCAAAACGCTCTGTTAGGCTCGGGTCTTCGCGGTGAACCTTGCACAATGGCGACATTTCTTTAGGGTAATCTGTAATGAAGGTAGGTTGTATATAGTTACCCTCACATTTTTCTCCGAAGATTTCGTCGATGAGTTTTCCTTTGCCCATGGTTTCGTCTACCTCGATGCCCATATTGCGTGCGGCGGTTCTCAACTCTTCTTCTGACTTACCCGAAATGTCAAAACCCGTAAAATCAATAATGGCTTGGCGCATGGTGACGCGCTTATATGGCGCTTTGAAGTCGATGGTGTGGTTGCCAAACTGGGCAATTGTGGTGCCATTGACAGCAAG
>JBJTNX010000062.1:0-9441 GCA_046074325.1 Sphingomonadales bacterium | reverse complement strand
GGATTGGCTGTTTCGGTTTTTTTTAGGTTTTGCATAATACGACCTGGCATGGCGCCAATATACGTTTTTCGGTGTCCGCGAATTTCGGCTTCGTCGTGCAGACCTCCCAACGACATGCGCACATATTTGCGCCCAAGTGCTTCAGCAATGGATTTACCTAAAGAGGTTTTACCCACCCCCGGAGGCCCATAAAAACAAAGAATAGGTGCTTTCATGTTGCCTTTTAACTTGAGAACTGCCAGGTATTCTAAAATGCGTTCTTTGACTTTTTCCAGGCCGAAGTGGTCGCGTTCCAAAATGCGTTTGGCAATCTGGAGGTCTAGTTTGTCTTTGCTGTACACATTCCAAGGAAGGTCAAGCAATAAATCTAAGTAATTGAGTTGAACGGTGTATTCGGCCCCTTGCGGGTTCATGCGTTGCAATTTCTCAAGTTCTTTTTGAAACAGTTTAGCCACGCGCTCATCCCACTTTTTGTGTTGGGCGCGCTTTTCGAGTTCGCGGGCATCCTGAATTTGAGGGTTGTCGCCGAGTTCGTCTTGAATGGTGCGCATCTGTTGGTGCAAAAAGTACTCGCGTTGCTGTTTATCGAGGTCTTTGCGCACTTTATTTTGGATTTCATTGCGCATTTCGAGGAGCTGGGCCTCTGCGGTGAGGTGCTCCAAAACGAGCATGACACGCTTTTTGATGTCCATTTCTTCCAACATGGATTGCTTTTTAGCGACATCAGCGTTCATGTTGGAAGAAATGAAATTGACCAAAAAGCTTGGGCTGTCGATATTACCGATAGCAAATTGTGCCTCAGAAGGAATATTTGGACTTTCTCTAATAATTTGTAAAGCGAGGTCTTTAATGGTGTTGAACATGACCTCGAGCTCTTTGTTGGAGCTGTCTATGGGCGCTTCTGTAAGGATTCGAACTTTTGCTTTTAAGTAAGGTTCGGTTTGGGTCGCCTCAAGCATCTCAAAACGGCGCTTGCCTTGAATGATGACAGTAGAGCTGCCATCTGGCATCTTGAGCATGCGAATGATTTGGGCAACTGTACCAATCGGATGCAAGTCGTCAAAAAGTGGTGACTCAACGTCTTGGTTTTTTTGGGAGACCACTCCAATGATTTTATTGCCGCGGTTGGCTTCTTGAATAAGTTTGATGGATTTGTCGCGACCAACGGTGATTGGAATGACAACTCCTGGAAAAAGCACGTTGTTACGCAAAGGTAAAATAGGTAGTTCTTCAGGATATTCCTGCTGATTCATGTGGGCCTCTTCTTCAGCGGTGATCAGTGGAATGAATTCCGCATCGGCATCGTAGCCAGATAAACCAAAAAGTCCTTGGTCAAAAATGTTGCTCATGGGTATATTTATTTCGCGCACTGTTGGTCAAGATGTGTGCCAAAACTGCTCGGACTGCTAAAAAGTCAGTTATTGGCAATATGCTCAAAAATCTGGGCGTCTTGGGTAGTAAATTCTTGGTTTCTTCTGGCCATCATGGCAGCCGCAGCCTCTTTGGCTTTTGACAATTCATATTGCGCCTTTTGGCCATCTGAAAGCCATTGGAAAGAATCGATAAATTTGTCAGGAAAACCACTACAGAAAATATTGCTACTGACACCTACAACACTGGCGGTGTTGAATTGCACATTGATGGCAGATTTACTGTGGTCTCCCATGGTGAGCCCCATGAATAATTCATTGGTTTGAATTTGGGTTTGAGACGCGTAACAATAAGTACTAACTTTTCCGTAGTTATTCTTTAGGTTAGAGCAGTTGGTGTCTGCACCGAGATTGCACCACTCGCCAATGAGGGCATTGCCGATAAATCCGTCGTGTCCTTTGTTGGCAAAACCCTGAAAAATAGAGTTACTGACTTCGCCGCCAATACGGCATTCGGGCCCAATAGTGGTGGCACCATAAATTTTGGCACCCATTTTAATGACGGCGCCGTTTAAAATAGCCAACGGCCCTCTGAGCATGCTGCCTTCCATCACTTCTACATTTGGGCCGATGTAAATTGGGCCAGTTGCTGTATTGAGGGTCGCACCTTCAATTCGAGCACCATCTGAAATAAAAAGTGCTGATGCAGCGCCTATCAATAGGTTAGAAGGCGAGAGCGTTTGTGATTTTTTTGCGTTTGTGTAGTATTCAAAATCGCGACGCAATATGGAATCGTTCTTCAAGTATAAATCCCAGCGATTTTCCAAAATCAACAATTCTGTAGCTGTATATTCAAGAATGTTGGTTGCATTGCCGTTTTGCGCCAATAGGATTCCGTTTTGAACCAATGCCTCGTTGGGGCCTAAGTTTTGAACGGCTAATGCAAATGTTGGATCTGGTATTATTTGCGCATTGATCCAAATTCCATCAACGAGAGGAAATTTAGCCTGAAGGTAGCTTTCTGTCTGATAGCCAACGGTTGCATTGGGCAGCAGAAATTGCCATCTTTCCGAATTGGTGAAAAGGCCACAGCGCAATTCGGCCAAAGGACGCGTCAGCGTGAGTGGCGCAAAACGCAAGTGTAGTTGGTTATCGGAAAGTAGGAGATTCATTCGATTCGTTTTTTGTGGTAACAAAGCTACTCAAGTAGAGCAAAACAAAAGTGAGTAAGCCATTAATCAAAAGCATTTCGTTGCCAAATTGATAGCCTTTCCAAATGAGATCGGCGTTTTTACTGAGCCAATAACAACAAAGCGGTGCAGCAAGTACAATAAAAGGTATGGTCTGGGAAGCTGGCTGTTTTTTGGTTAATATGCCAAAAGCAAACAAACCAAGTAAAGGGCCGTAAGTGTAGCCAGCGATCAGAAAAATAAGATTGACAATACTTTTATCGTTGTACCATTTAAACAGAAAAACCAAAAGCGTGAAGAGCACAGCAAAACTGAGGTGCACGATTTTTTTGATGCGCATGCGCTCTAATTCTGGGAGGTTTTTGCGTTCAAAACCAATGATATCGAGGCAGAAAGAGGCGGTTAAAGCGGTAATTGCGCCATCGACAGATGGAAACAACGCAGAAATGAGGCCAATTATGAAAATAATAAAGACACCGCTTGGTAAGTAAGACTGGATGATTTTTGCGAAGAGGTCGTCTGGGGCGATTTCCAGGCCGTTTTGAATGGCAAAGTAGCTTAAAATACTGCCTAATAAAAGAAATAAAGCATTGACAATAAGTAAGGTAAAGCTGAATACCACCATGTTCTTTTGGGCGTCTTTTAAGGTTTTGACGCTGATGTTTTTTTGCATCATTTCTTGATCAAGGCCGGTCATGGCGATGGTGATAAAAGCACCACCGATAAAATGTTTCCAGAAATAGTCCGCTTTTGATGGATTCCAAACGGTTAGTTGGGTGAGTTGCTGGTTTTCTAAATGTTGCCAAAGTTGCCCCCAAGACAAGTCTAATTTTTGCTGCAACGAGACAATACAAACTACGAGTGCCAAAAGCATAAAAAAAGTTTGCAAGGTGTCGGTCCAGACGATTGTTTTAACGCCGCCTTTGAGGGTGTAAGCTAAGATCATGAGGATGATCAATAAGGTTGAATGCCAAAATTGCAGGCCAATTGGTTCAAATACAAAAAGCTGCAATACATTGATAACCAAATACAAACGAACAGTTGCGCCGAGTGTGCGCGATAGAATGAAATAACCAGCGCCCCATTTATAGGCGTTTAAACCCAAACGCAATTCGAGGTAACGGTAAATTGAACTGAGGTTGTGCTTGTAATAAAGAGGCAAGAGCACGAAAGCGACGACGAAATACCCTGCAAAAAAACCTAAAACTAATTGGTAGTAATGCCACGCACTCGCGCTCACGGCACCGGGAACAGAAACAAAAGTAACACCAGAAAGTGAGGTACCGATCATGCCAAAGGCAACTAAAAACCAAGGGCTTTTTTTGTCGCCAGTAAAAAAACTGTGGCTACTGGCGTTCTTGGAGCTAAAGTAAGCGATAGCTAAGAGCAGGCCGAAATAGAACAACAAGATAAGAGGCAATACAACTTGATTCATAAGGTAAAAATAAGCTAAAGCACTATATTTGCCTCAAAAAAATACGTATGGAACTCATTTTTGTGGTTATTTCATTTTTAATTGCCCTTTTGGCTATTGTAGCGGTCGTTTATTTATTTGTTAAGCGCCAGCACGATGCCAGTCTGATGAGCTTGCAAACTGAATTAAGTGCCCAGCGTCAAAATTATTTTTTACCGAGCAAACTAGAAGCTTACCAACGTTGTATTTTGTTGCTAGATCGCATTTCACCTGCAAATTTAACTTTGCGCACCTTGCAAGTCACTCAAAATGCCCGCACCCAACAGACGCTTTTAATAAAAACGGTTCGTGACGAATTTGAGCACAACATTGCCCAGCAACTCTTCATTTCTCCTATGGGCTGGCAAATGCTTGTTCAGGCCAAAGAAGAAGTAACGAGGGTTATAAATATGGCTGCCAATACCTTAGAAGCGGAGGCAAGCGCCACTGATTTAGCAGCAAAAATTTTAGAAATAGCGGCGCAAGTAACGCCGTTTCCGACAGAGATTTGCCGTGCTTATTTACAAGAAGAATTTCAGAGATTTAGCGCTTAATTAAGCGTCTTTGGAACCTTTCTTAAGTCTCTCATTGACTACAGCAACGAGCATTGGCAATAAAGAAAGACCAATAATTCCAAAGATGACGGTCTCAAAATTTTGCCTTACGATGCTTAAGTTACCGAAAAAGTAACCCAAAAGTGTTAAGCCCACAACCCACAGACATCCTCCAAAGACATTGTATTTAAAGAAAATCGGGTAGCGCATATTTGCCAAGCCTGCCGTAAAGGGTGCAAAAGTGCGCACTATCGGGACAAAACGCGCAATAATGATCGTTTTGGAACCATGCTTTTCAAAAAACGCTTGTGTTTGTTCAAGGTGCTTGTCTTTGAGTAACTGATAGCGGCCTATTTTCATTTTAGCTAATTGCTGACCGTATTTTTGACCAATCCAAAAATTGAGTGCATCACCTAAAATAGCTGCAGCGATGAGTAATGCAAGTACCACAAATAAATTCAATTGTGCTATTTCATTGTCTATTTGAACGCCTGCGCAAAATGAACCAGCGGCAAAAAGAAGGGAATCTCCTGGTAAGAGCGGCATAACCACCAATCCAGTTTCCACAAAAACAATTAAAAACAAAATGGCATAAACCCATATGCCGTAGTCCTGTATAAACAAAAACAGATAAGAATCAATATGGAGGATAAAGTCGAGAAGATGTAAAAGCGTAGCCATTTATTGACAAGTGATTTGAGGTGCATTTTGAGCAATCCAGGCATTGATTCCGCCGTCCAAAACAAAAATATGCGTGGCATTAAACTCCGTTTCAATAAAGTTGGCAAGCGCTTCGGCGCGTTTTCCGGACTGACACATTAAAATGATTTGCTCGTAAGAATCGAGCGAAGGGTATTTTGCGGCAAATGACGCCATTGGAATAGCCAAACAATCAATTTTGCAATTGAGCAGTTCATAGGGCTCTCGGATATCGACAAGCACACATTTCGTAGAATCTTGGAGCGCTTTAAGAGCAGCCTCTGGACTGAGTGTTTTCATTATTGAGCTTATTTTAAGCAAAGATAAAAGAGTTGTTCAAAAGCATTCTATTTTTTGCCTTTGCTTTTTGGCTTTTATACCTAGTTTGAAATCTTTGTT
This sequence comes from Sphingomonadales bacterium, assembly GCA_046074325.1. GTDB lineage: Bacteria > Bacteroidota > Bacteroidia > Flavobacteriales_D > Crocinitomicaceae > UBA952. Next base: position 3,776 of record JBJTNX010000062.1, on the reverse strand, counting down.
ATTCGCTATTTCAATTTCGATGTTGTTTAAATGAAAATGATAAGTGCCTGGTTTGATTAGTTGATACGTAAGATGACAGTTTTGCTTAATTTCCAGCGCCTCAAGTAAAAACGCCACTTTTTTTTTCGGTTGAAGCCCAATTGCCATAGCGCGATTCCCATTTTTATATAAAATGAGCTTTTCTTGTTTTAAATAAAAAACCCTTTCGTTGTAAAAAAGCAATTGTTTTTGGTGTGTCATCCAGAGCAAACAAAATAAAAAGCCCGATTTGAGCCAAAAGATTCGAATTGCAAATAAATGGTAGAACCAAAAATAAGTCAAAATCCAAAAGAGCGCCACCCACCAAAATGGCACGGCGATCCCTTTGGCGAGCGCTCCAGGAGTTTCACTAAAAATACGCATGATCCAAAGCATGAGCTCGATGGCATTTTGAAGCAGTTTAGCACTTAGTGTATCGACAAGGGGTAGCAATTGTAAAATCGGAAAAAACATGCCTACAATTAAAACCAGACTTGAAAGGGTCATCAACAGCAAATTTGCGATTTGTGCGTAGTTTGGGTAAACATGAAAATGATACAAGCTGAGGGGTAGGGTGGTAAGTGTGGCAGCAAGCCCCAATGCGGTGCCTGCCCATAGCGATTGGAGCCAAGACCAGCGAAATGTACACCAAGCTAAAATCAAATCGTAATATAAATAGATGCCGATCATTGCTAAATAAGAAAGCTGAAATCCTAAATCGTACAGATAACTAGGGTCATAAACTAATAAGCAGAAAGCAGAGAAAAAAAGTCCTGATAAATTGCTCATTTGTCTTCCTGAAAACTGGCTGAGCAACAGGACGCTATACATAAACACACTTCTTAGAACAGAGGCAGACATTCCCGTTAAAAAGGCATAGTACCAAACAATACACAATACAAAAATCAAAGCTTGCTTTCTGCTGATCCAATTGGAAAACAAACCAAGCAGTTTTAGAAGCGCCATTATTAGTAGCCCAATATGCATTCCTGAGACGGCCAAAATGTGCATTGTACCTGTGGCCATAAAATAGGTGCGCAGCTGCTGATCAATTCCATCGCGTTCACCTAAAATAAGTGCCCTGCCAACCGCTTCTGCATTCGAATGCATTCCTTTTTTAAACAATGAGGATAGCCATTCCCTGAAGCCCAATAATTTTTCGGACCATGAGCGCTTTTGCGGGCTTTTTATTGCGGTTAGTTGGTTTTGAGCAACAAACGCACGGTGTCCAATGCCTTGCAGCTCATAGAAGCGTTCTTGATCAAATGCGCCTGGGTAAAGTTCGTTTTCAATTTGTTCGATCCGACAACTCAATTGATAATAACAATTTGTATGTAACTTTTCTTTGGACTGTACATAACAAAGTAGGGGTAGTGCTATTTTTTGATGCTTTTCGATAAAATAGAAAACACCCTTGCATTTGGTGAGTTTCTCTTTTGGTTCTATTTGCTGAATCTTAAATACGCCATTTTTTACGTGTTGAGATCGAAAGGCTTTTCGTGTTCTGTATTCTTGTTGATTGAAGAATTGACAATAAAAACCGAGCGTGAGAAACAAAATAAAGATGCCCATTTGCTTGGTCAACTTAATGAGCAAGAGCAAAAAACCAATAAAACTTAAAAACATAAAAAAACAAAGGCTCTTGTCCGTTAAATTACGGTAGTCGGCCAGATAGATACCCGAAATAAAAGGCAATAAAAGCAAGAAAATATGCCACTGCTGCTTGGTGGCAATGACTTCGGTTGTGGGTTGCATAGGCAGGTCTTAGAGGTAGAATTTTCCTGCCTTAAATTTGATTTTTTCAGTAAGTAAATGTGGTCGAATGAGCACTTCTAAATCGTTTTTTGCGCATTCAAAGTGGTTTTGTAAATCTTGTAAACTTTTGGGCTCGGTAAGGAAAGCGAAGAGGCTTGTTTGGTTGAGCATCCCACTTTTGCAAATATCGCATTGCCCACAAGGCAAGCTATTTTGACCAAAGTAAGCAATAAGCTGCTGGGCTCTACAGCTGCGCACTTTGCAATAGTTTTGCATCGCTTCTAGCTTTTGCTGTGCGGCTTGCTTTCGCTCCAAATAGATGCTTGATTTGAGTTCAAAATAAGACGCTGGAAGGCGTTCTTGATTGAAGTAAATTTGTGGCAAGGTGCTCTTCTTGCTGAGTTCTATGATTCCGTTTTTTTGCATGAAGGTGAGTTGTTCATACAAACGCGATTCGTTGGTTTTTAGTCTTTGAATGAGTTTGTCTTCATGAAGAACAGTCATGTGCTCAAAGATGCCCGGATAGGTGCGCACAAGGGTGGTGCAGAGTTGGTAATACGCCTCATTTTGAACCTGAAAATTGTACAGAACCTCGTTGTTGACAATAAACTGCAAACGCGTAGGCTGATAAAAGCCATCTGAAAGAGTGAGGTTGCCATTTTGCTCCAATAATTTGAGCGCATAATAGACTTCGTTGTCTGGAAGTTCAAATGTGCGGCAAAAGTGTTTGAGGTCGAAGTCGTAGCTCTCGTCTTTACCAGCACCCACCGCAATTTTTAGGTAATTGCAAACCGCTCTGTATACAAAAGTAACGCGTTCTGCACTTGGAAATGTTTGGTCTAATTGCCGTTGCATTTTTTCGAAATCCTTGCTTTCGTATAGCAACAAAGCATATGCGGCTTGGCCATCACGGCCGCCCCGACCAGCTTCTTGAAAATACGCTTCTGGCGATGTAGGTATTTCGTAGTGCAATACAAAACGAACGTCAGGCTTGTCAATTCCCATTCCGAACGCATTGGTAGCTACCATGATTTGCGTGTTGTTGTTGAGCCAATTATTGAGCGCAGCACTTCTTTGTTCGGCGTTGAGGCCTCCGTGGTAAATACCAACGCGCAGCCCGTTGTTGTGTAAAACGAGTGCCATTTCTTTAACCGATTTTCTGGTCTGGCAGTACACAATTCCGGTTCCGGTTTTGCGTTTGCAAATGGCTACAATTTCCTCAGACTTTTGCGCTACCTGCTGTACCCGATATCGCAAGTTTGGCCGTACAAAATCTGCTTCTAAAACGCGCGCAGTTGACATGCCAATTTGCTTGAGAATGTCTTGCTGAACTGCTTTGGTGGCTGTAGCTGTGAGTGCCAATACGGGAACTTCAGGTTGCAGTTTACGCAATTTTTCAATTTGACGAAAAGCAGGCCTGAAATCATGTCCCCATTCAGAAATACAATGTGCTTCATCGATTACGAGTAATGATATCTTCATGCGTTTGAAGCGCTCTATAAATAAGGCAGATTGGATGCGCTCTGGCGATGTATACAAGAAATCTAAACCGCCGAAGCGCGCGTTGTCTAGTATCTGATCGATTTCTTTATAACTGAGCCCGCTGGTTATGGCTTTTGCGCGCAAACCGCGTTTTTGTAGGTTGTCAACCTGATCTTGCATGAGTGCAATTAAGGGTGAAATGACCAAACAAAGTCCATCTCGCTGCAATCCGGGCACCTGAAAACAAATGGATTTACCACCTCCGGTTGGCAACAGCGCTAATATATCTTCGCCTTCAAGTGCCGCTTTCACAATCGGTTCTTGGCTCGGTCTGAATGCAGTAAAGCCCCAGTGTTTTTGGAGGAGTTCAAGGGCTTGGGCGAAGGCATGCATAATACAAAGTTAAGGATTGCTTTTAATAAGGTCAATACGTTGTGTGCTCGGCGATTTATTGGTATATTCGCGCATCAATTAACGCTTATGTCTGGAGTTTCAGTACAATTTCCCGTCACCCACAACAC
>JBJTNX010000061.1:0-7934 GCA_046074325.1 Sphingomonadales bacterium | reverse complement strand
TGTTTCCAACCATCACTGACTTTCCTGTTAACTGACAAACTCGTGACATGTCTAAATTATTACGTGTAATTACAAAAGCGGATGCAAAGATAACAACTTTTTACAATACTACAAATGCATTATGCACAATTTAGCAGCCTTTTTCAACAAAGTGCCTTATTTCTTTGCGTTTCTTGGATGATGCGTCAGGATGGCTTTGCGCAAAAAGCGTTGGTCGAGGTGCGTGTAAATCTCTGTGGTCGTGATAGATTCGTGCCCGAGCATTTCTTGTACAGCCCTTAAATTAGCGCCTCCCTCAATCAAATGGGTCGCAAAACTATGTCGAAAAGTATGCGGGGAAATTTGCTTATCGAGCCCAATTTTAAGAGCAAGTTGTTTGATGATCGTGAAAATCATTACGCGGGTGAGGGCAGCCCCCCTTCGGTTGAGAAACACAAAATGTTCTTGTCCTTTTTGGATATTTAGCGCGGCTCGAGATTCTGCAGCATAAGCCGTGATTTCTGATTCCACTTGCTGCGAAATCGGCACGAGTCTTTCTTTGTTGCCTTTGCCAATTACGCGGATGAATCCTTCGTCAAAATACAGGTCAGAAAAGCGCAAGCCAATGAGCTCAGATACACGCAAGCCACAGCTGTAGAGTGTCTCGAGCATGGCGTGGTTGCGCTGGCCTTCGGCGCTATTTAGGTCTATTGCCGCAAGCAGGGCGTCAATTTCTTCAATGGTGAGCACCTCCGGAAGTTTGCGCCCAAGTTTGGGTTGCTCGAGTAAGCCCGACGGGTCTTGGTCTGTGTAGCGCTCCAAGATCAGGTATCGAAAAAACTGCTTGATGCCCGAAATAATGCGCGCTTGGCTTCGTGCACTCAGGCCCAGGTCATAGAGTTGTGTGACAAAGCCTATGAGGGCTTCATATGTAACCTGTTCGGGTTTGCGTTTTTCATTTTCGAAATGCACGGCAAGTAGGCGTACATCGCGTTCGTAGGCGAGAATAGAATTATGGGCCAAACCCTTTTCTATTTTCAGGTATGAAACAAAATCCTTAATATAGCGCTCCCAATGCATTGTTTATGAAGTTGCTCGTTGTCAATGGCCCTAATCTCAACCTAATCGGAACCCGAGAAACACAAATATATGGCAATGTCACATTCGACGCTTTTTTTGAGGACCTCAAAAGTAAAACTTCGCACGAGCTCACTTATTTTCAGTCCAATGTAGAAGGTGAGTTAATCAATGCGCTTCAACGGACGCAGGCTGACGGAATTATTTTGAATGCAGGTGGCTACACGCATACCAGCGTGGCACTGCGCGATTGCATTGCCGCCATTTCTGTGCCGGTGATCGAGGTGCATATTTCAAATATTGCGGGCAGAGAAAGTTTCAGACACGATTCACTTTTGAGTCCGGTATGCAAAGGCTGTATTTTTGGTTTTGGCCTTGCTGGTTACCATTTGGCGATTCAAGCTTTTGACTTGTAGTATTTTGGCATCATTTTGGTAGCAAAGCGTCCAAATTTGAACCATGAAATACTTCTTGATTACTACCTTTTTATTGCTTGCAGCCAGCTACTCCAATGCGCAACGCAAAGTCCAACTCGTCATTCTTTTCGATACGTCCAATAGCATGGACGGCTTGCTCAATCAGGCGAAGTCGCGCATTTGGGCCATTGTCAATGAAGCCTCAACGCTGAGCTACCAAGGCGCGCCAATTACCCTTGAAATAGCCATGTACGATTACGGCAACACGGGTATTCCAGCCGCACAAAATTACATTCGCAAACAACTCGATTTCTCCACAGACCTCGATTTGGTATCTGAAAAATTATTTGGCTTGCGCACAAGCGGGGGCGACGAATATTGTCCGGCAGTTATTGTTGCCTCGCTCAAAGAACTCAATTGGTCCAGTAGCCCACAAGATCTTAAGCTGATTTATATTGCCGGCAATGAATCTTTTAAGCAAGGGCCTGTTTCAACAGCTGTTGCTTGTGAACTTGCCGTTGAGAAAAATGTGTTGGTCAGTACCATTTTTTGTGGAGAGCGTCTGCAAGGCATCAATCTCGGTTGGAAGAGCGGGGCCGATTGCGCAAAGGGCGATTATTTTAACATTGATGCGAATGTCGCTGTTCAGCAAATTGAAACACCTTTTGACGATCAGATTATTGAGCAGAACCGTTTGCTCAATAATACCTACATCGGTTACGGATCAGTGGCAATAGAATCGAAGTCCAACCAGTTATCCCAGGACGCCAATGCATTTGGCGTTTCCAAATCGGTTGAAACCGAGCGCTATTTGGTCAAGTCAAAAACCGCTTATAAAAACGAGAGTTGGGATGTCGTGGATGCCAACTTAGCAGATTCCACCAAAATACTGAAGTTAAAAGACGAGGAGCTTCCGGCAGAAATGAAAGGCATGAATGCCGAACAGCGCAAGGCGTTTATAGCACAAAAAACAGCTGAGCGCGCAACGATTCAAAAAGAAATGGCGCGCTTAGAGGCCGAACGCAACAAGTACATCGCGGCTGAAAAAGCCAAGGCCAATACAGCCAAAACCGACGATTTTGGCACGGCGGTAGCCACTTCTTTGCGCAGTAAGGCCAAAACGGTTGGATTTGATTAAATTTGTCCTGTATGCAACAGCTCGAACACTTCTTTACCCACATTGATCCTGTTTTTGCTGCTTTTCTGGCAACGACCTTTACTTGGTTGGTAACCGCCGCTGGGGCTAGCTTGGTTTTTTTCTTTAAAAACATGCACCGCGGCCTACTCGACGGCATGCTTGGCTTCACGGGTGGCGTCATGGTTGCGGCTAGTTTTTGGTCCTTGCTCATGCCCTCCATTGAACTCTCAGAGCGCTTGTACCCGAGCGCACCCTGGATGCCAGCGGCCATTGGCTTTCTGACCGGTGCGCTGTTCTTGTTCTTTTTGGATAAAAAACTGCCGCATTTGCACATCAATTTCAATGAAAACGAATCGGAAGGCGTTAAAACACAACTCCATAAAACCACACTACTCGTTTTGGCAATTACCCTTCACAATATCCCCGAGGGCCTCGCAGTCGGCGTTTTGTTCGGGGCTGCAGCCAACGGCATGGAAGGTGCCACCATTGCAGGCGCCATTGCATTGGCCATTGGAATTGGTATTCAAAATTTTCCCGAAGGATTTGCCGTGGCCATGCCGCTGAGGCGAGCGGGAGCGAGCCGCACCAAAAGCTTCATGTATGGCCAGCTTTCGGCCGTAGTCGAGCCAATAGCGGGCGTCATTGGTGCTATGGCCGTCATCTACATGGAACCTATTTTGCCTTTTGCGCTTTCTTTTGCAGCGGGCGCAATGATTTTTGTGGTGGTGGAAGAGGTGATTCCCGAAACCCAACGCGACAAATACACCGATGTTGCCGTTTTGGGCTTTATCGGTGGTTTTCTCGTGATGATGATTTTAGACGTTGCGCTGGGCTAGTAGGTCAAGATTTCTTGAAGCGATTTTCTTAATTCCTTGAGTTTTTTATCGTCAATGCGTCCTATTTTTTCTACAAAACGCTCTTTAGAAATGGAGCGTATATGAAAAGTATAAACTTCAGATCTTTTTTTGAGGCCGTTTTCTAGGTCGGGTTCTAAAACAAGATTACCACGGTAGTTCTTGATTTTTGTTGAAAGTGGAAGCCCTATAATGAGTGGCGTATGTGTGTTGAATAAGTTACCACTAAACACGAGAATTGGCCGAAAACCTGCTTGTTCACTTCCTTTGATAGGGTCGAGGTTGGCCATCCAGATTTCACCTTGTTTCATCTAGATCTAGGTTGTTTAGTTGGGCATAATAAGCCTGCATACCTTCCTCTGCCAAGCGCATAACGTCGGTATCGGCAGTCATCTGACGATAAGATTTAATATATGCGGCTTTATTGAGCTGCTCTAAGTAAAGGGCAAGTGCTTTTTCAATGATTTTATTTTTCGGTACTTGTAGCTCTAAAGCTTTTTCTGAAAGCGCTGCAAAAAGGTTGTCTGGTAGGGAACTCGTGAAAACTTGCATATTTATATTTTATAAATATAAAATTATAGTTTTCTTTTGAGTTCAGCAAAAAAAAAAGCCTTCCCATTGGAAGGCTTGTAGGTAGATTAAAGGACAACCTTATTTTAAAATCGTTAATTACAAATTGCAGAAGCCGTAGCTTCCAAGATTTCTCGGACTTCTGCAAGGGTAGGTGCCTCGGCGTAAGTTCTCAAAACAGGCTCGGTTCCAGAAGGACGGATCATGACCCAGCGCTCCTCATCAAAGAAATACTTAAAGCCGTCAATGGTTTGTACTTCTTTGACTTGATATTTGCCAAAAGATTTGTAGTTGTCGGCTTTGCAGTTAGCGATGATTTTTTGCTTCAGTGCTTCAGTAATATGGAGGTCATTGCGTTCAAATTGGAAAGGTCCAACGATGTCGTAAACCTCTGAAATGAGCGCATCGAGGGTTTTGCCGGATTTCGCCATGAATTCCCAAATAATGAGACCCATCCAGATGCCGTCGCGCTCTGGGATATGACCTTTTACGGCGATACCGCCGGATTCTTCGCCGCCCAACAACACGTCTTCTTTGATCATGATATTGGCGATTTCTTTAAAGCCAATTTTAGTGACTTCAAGTTCGAGGCCGTAATGTTTACAGAGTTTCTCCACGCGTGGTGTAACCGAAAATGCAATAACAACTTTACCGCTCATTTGCTTGTATTTGACCATGTAGTGGATCAGTAACAATATGATGTGGTGCGAATCGACGAATTCACCGTGGCTGTTGTATAAACCGATGCGGTCTGCGTCGCCATCGGTAGCCAAAGCACAAGAGATATCGCCTCTGGTTTGGATGGTCTGCGCCAATTCTTGTAGGTTTTTGGCAATGGGTTCTGGGGCAGTTCCTCTGAAAGAAGGGTTGTGGTCACAATGCAGAAGCGACACCTCTGGCAATACCAACGGCAAGGCGCGTTGGCCGGCGCCGTACATGGCGTCGTACATAAACTTGAGCCCGGAATTGCGGATGGCTGCTAAGTCGAAATTGGCTTTTACATGGTTGATGTAACGGGTTTCGATGTCGATTTCTTCTAATTGGCCACTTTGAAGTGCTGCGCTGAGGTCTGTAGCTTCAAAATCGATGCGGCAAGCATCTGGTATAAGTGCCTCGACTTCATTGACTTTTTCTGGCTCTAATGGCCCTCCAAATTTAGCTTTGAGTTTGAAGCCGTTGTAAGAAGGCGGGTTGTGGCTGGCCGTCAAGATAATGCCAATTTCACAGCCGAGCTGGTTGGCAGCCAATGATATCATGGGTGTCGAGACAAAGCCGCGCGCCATTTTGATTTGAATGCCCTGCGCCAGAAGGACTTTGGCAGCGGTTTCCATGAAGAGCTCGCCGGCAAAGCGGCAGTCGTGGCCGAGGACCACCGTTGGGTTGTCAAAGCGTGCTTTGAGCCAAATACCGGTGGCTTCAGTTACGCGTGCTACATTTTCGACGGTGAAGTCGGCTGCAATAATGGCTCTCCAGCCATCGGTTCCGAATTTAATAGGTGTTGCCAATTTGATTTTATTTTTGAAAGTTGGTGATGGTATGTTCAATGATGCGAACGCATTCGAGCAGTTGGGCCTCTGTAATGACGAGCGGCGGCGCAAAGCGAATAATGTTGCCGTGTGTTGGTTTGGCCAGCAAACCGTTTTCTTTGAGCGCCACACACAAGCGCCAAGCGGTATCTGAGTCGGGGCTGTCATTGACCACCACCGCGTTGAGCAAGCCTTTACCGCGCACTTTAACCAAGAGATCGTGCTGGTCAATGATGCGTTGCATTTCGGCTCTGAATAGCTCACCGAGTTTGCGCGCATTTTGAATGAGTTTTTCATCGTCGATGGCGGTAAGTGCGGCAATAGCTACTTTGGCTGCGATGGGGTTGCCACCAAATGTTGAACCGTGTTGGCCAGGCTTAATGACCATCATGATGGCGTCGTCGGCAAGAACTGCTGAAACGGGATACACGCCACCGGAGAGTGCTTTTCCTAAAATAAGGATATCTGGGCGTGCATAAGTGGCGGCTTGTCTTTCGCATTTGGCTTCGCAGGTACAGTTTCCGCAAACTGCTAGTAAACTGCCTGTACGGGCTATTCCGGTCTGAACTTCGTCGGCGATAAACAAGGCGTTATTTTGGGTGCATAGTGCACGCGCTTTGCGCATGAAATCGTCAGAAGGCGTGTAAACACCTGCTTCGCCTTGAATGGGTTCTACGAGAAAACCAGCAACATTTGGCCCAGACAATGCGGCCTCAAGCGCGTCGATGTCATTGTAGGGAATAGAAATAAAGCCGGCAGGATACGGTCCAAAATTTTTGTTGGAGTCAGGATCTGAGGAAAAAGAAACAATGGTAGTAGTGCGGCCATGGAAATTGCCTTCGCACACGACGATTTGCGCTTGGTTTTCAGCGATTCCTTTTTTTTCATAGGCCCATTTGCGGCATAATTTAATAGCCGTTTCTACGGCTTCGGCACCGGTATTCATGGGCAAGACTTTGTCAAAGCCAAAATACGTGGTTACAAATTTTTCGTAGTCACCGAGGCAATTGTTGTAAAAAGCACGCGAAGTAAGGGCCAATGTTTGGGCTTGCTCAATGAGCGCTTGGGTAATTTTTGGATGCGCATGACCTTGGTTAACTGCCGAATAGGCTGACAAGAAATCAAAGTATTTTTTGCCATCTACATCCCAAACGTAAACGCCTTCGCCTTTTGCTAACACCACCGGTAGTGGGTGATAGTTATGAGCGCCATAGCGGTCTTCGAGTTCGATATAGGCTTGCGTGTTGGTTGAAAGTGAATTGGTTGATTGCATAGGATACAAAGATAAACCAATCTTGATTTTTTAGGAATAAATTAACAACAGTTTGCAATTTTGCATTTTACATTTGTTTTATGCATTGGTCGAAACGTTTTGTTTTCCTGTTAACGCTGTTGGCTTTTTTAAGCAACATGGCCTTCGCATTGCCGGTAAGTCCGGGTTTGCTTCAATCAAACCAAACCCGTGATCAAAAAGCAGAGCTTGAAAAACACCAAGACCCGGCACTCAGTTGGTTTGCCACTGAGGCACTAGAAGAACTTGAAGAAGCTGAGTATGAATCAGAGCCTGATTTAAAAGCGTCTTTGACTTCAGATCAATTGGTCTTTCATCAAGTCGTTTTTACAAAACATCAGTACCATCATCCTTATATTGCACCTACCAAATACCGTCCAGGTGTCGTTGGCAACTGGCGTTGGTCTAAGTTATCAATCACTATTTTTTTTCAGGTATTCAGGATATAAAAGTGAATAAACAAGCCCTTTGTTTATTCACTTTTAATCCTTTTTTATGCATGACAATTTTAAGTTAGAGCATACCTTACATCTGCTCGAACACCATTTGCCTAGTCAGGCACCTCTTAAAGATTTTATACACCACAATACCCTGCATGCTTTTCAGAACCAACATTTTCATGATGGCTTGCGGTCAGCACAAACCATCTTTGGTTATCAAGTGTACGCGCCACTTTCTTTTTATCGGGAGCAATATAAAACCGGCGCGATTCACCCCGAAGTATTAGACCGGATTTTAGAAAAAGCAAAAGAGACTGATCTTAAAGACGCCCTCTTACACAAAAATTTTGATGAGAACACAACTGCGCTTATTGGTTCTTATCGAAGTTCTTGGAAAAGTAAGCTAGGATTTGATCTCGATACTCGTGTACATCCTTTACTCTTTCGCTTGGTAAGTAGTTATCTTGATCAGGGTATTGCCATTTGGAACTTTCCAGCGGATACAACTGATTTTTTAACAGCATTTCGTAGCTTGGAAAGTCTAGGTATTACATCGTTATTTGAAAGTAAACGCGCAAGGAATTTGTTCCTTGATGAAAGTACAGCGCTAACCGATTTACTGCACATTTTAGTCGGAGATTCG
>JBJTNX010000060.1:0-3351 GCA_046074325.1 Sphingomonadales bacterium | reverse complement strand
TCTACTGGAAGGTCAAAAAGTAAGTCAAGTTTATTTTGTAGAAACAACTGTTGTGCTTCTGCTCCACTGACACCATATTTAATAAAGACTTTATCCGTATAGGGAAGCTGATTGCCATACACATCTTTTCTCCAATAGTTCTTGTTTGATCTAAATTCAGCTTTATTTCTGTCCGAATGATGAAGTTGAAAAGGCCCTGTTCCAACAGGGTGCTTGTAAAAAAGAGATTTATAGTATTTTGCTGCTTGCAGGCTCATTATTCCAAAACCAGGACTTCCAAGTATTTGAATAAAATGATTGTAGGGTGCAGTCAGTTTAATTTCAAGTAAGTAATCGTCTATTACTCGGATTCCTTTTACCTTTTTGAGAAAAGGATTTTCTTGGTGTTGGTAAAAAGCCGCCCCACCTGCAATAAGCCTAGCAAAGTAATTGCTTTGTTCGATATGCTTGTTGTTTGCACAAGCTAAAGAGAGACTAAATACAACATCAGCCGATGTGAGTTCGTCCGAGGCAAGTCTAAAGCACGGGTCTGGCGCAAAGCGTACATTTTTTCGTAGCGCAATGCGCACTGTTTTCTTGTCCGAAAGAACGGTTATTTTTTTTGCAAGGAGGTACTTCCACCCACGTTGATTAGATGCCGGTTTGATTAAGGGTTCAAAGATCAGTTGCTGAACCCTGTGATGATCAAGGGTGTTGGCTGCAAGTGGATTCAAATAGGTGCGCTTACTTTTAATAGCAAGATGCAATTCACCACCAAATTGTTTCCCCCCTTTAGCTAGTGTGTTGTTTTGCGTTGCAAAATAATAGGCCAGAACAGCTACTGCAAGTAAACTGGTTAACCAAATTATTTTATTGTGTTTTGTCATATAGCTTTCGACAAATGTAAGAAGCTATAGTTAAATTATATAAAAAAAGGGGGCTAGCCCCCTTTAATTATTTCTTGTTCACCAGATGCAAAAATCCGTGGCCGCTTACCTCTTGGTTGTTTAGGCCTTTTCCGATATACTTATAAAAGTAAACGCCTTCACTAGCGGGTTCTCCATTTATTTTACCATCCCATGCAGGATTGTTATTGATGAGGTCCAGTGAAGTGGCGTCAAATAAAACATTGCCCCAACGATTTAATATCAGTAGCTGAAGTTCAATTACGTTTTTGGTGTCGAGATAGAAGGTTTCGTTATTGTTGTCGGCATTCGGACTAAACACGTTTGGCGCAACTACCTCCGGACGGGCGTACTCACAACTACCATCATCAATAAGTGCATTAGGATCATAGTTTAGCGCCAATGAATCTGTACAGCCCGTAGGATATACACATGAGCCATTATCAACGTTGGCATTTGGATTATAGTTGGTCGCCAGTGGGTCTGTACAGCCACACACATTTACTTGAATTGTAATGGTTGCCACATCTGTACACTGTGGACCCTGGTTGGCGGTAAGTGTGATCGTATAGTCTCCAAAGGGCACATCAAAAACATGGGTTTGTGCGCTGAGGTCATTGCTGTTCCCAGATTGACCATCGCCAAAGTTCCAGCTGTAAGTACTTGCGTTTTGACTGGTGTTGGTGAAGGTGACACTGAGCGGCGCACAACCCGAGGTTACACTTGCACTAAATTCAGCAACTGGCGGATCAAGAAGGTCAACAAATGCACTATCTGAAACGGTACACACGTTGTCTTCTACTGTAATGTAATACCATCCGGAAGGCAAGTTTTGCCAAACCGACGCATCGATAAAGCCGTTGGGCCCTGGCCCCGTCCAGGTGTATTGTGGCACACCTTGTAAACCACTGGCTTGAACCGAAACAAATCCGCTTGGAACACAATTAGAAGGCCCAACATAAATGGTATCGATGGCTAAGGTTTGGTTCATGGTTACCGTAACGGTGTCTGTTTGCGTGAAATTACAGTTGTCGGTGGCAGTCACTAAGTAATACATAGTGCCGTTTTGCCCTATACCAACAGAAATTGAGTCGTTCGTACCAAGGTTGGCACCAGCAAGGTTTTCCCATTGATAGTCATAAGGTGCATAGCCCCCAGAGGCGCTAGCCGTTAGCCAAACGCTGTCTGTTGCGCAGTAAACAGTAGGGTTGTTGCCCGTAATATTTATAATAGGGCCTTCACCAATATAAATAGTACCCGATGAAGTGATGGTGTCTCCGCAAGGATTGATGAGTTGTACAGTAATAACGACAGATTCAAAACCTTCGTTTATACCGTCTTGAGTAGGTGTTAGATTAATAATAACTGTGTCCTCACCCGGTAAAAATGTAATTGGGTTCGGCAAGGTGTTGTAGTCAATACCTTGTTGGGCCACACCACCAATGGTATAATTGATAATGAGTGTGTCGTTGACCTGTCCTGGAGGACGCGTAAAAATAAAGTCAGCGTAAGTACAACCTTCGACAATTGTGGTATCTCCAGATACAGTAGCAACAGCAACATCAACTGCCGCAGAGCTAAATGAACCCGCTTCTAGAAAAACCCCCGAATCGTAAGATTGGTCACCAACGTTGGAAATGGCAAGTTTGATGTGATACATTTGGTTGCTTTGAACACTTGCTGCTGCGGTTAGCAGAACGGTTGTTCCATCGTATTGAATGGCATCTCCATAGGTTAGGGTAGAGGCTGCTTCGTTGAACACGTAATATTGCGTGTTGGAGACATCTCCTACATTATTAATTGTTACTGGAATGCCGCCGGGAATGGTGGCAATGTTTGTTCCGCCATTTGGATAACCAGCTAAAGTGTACGGACCTGTAATTCCTGGCCCCCACAAGAAAAGCCCAAAGGCGTCGTTGAATGATGACGGCGAGAATTCTGGATATTCGTCAGAGCCGAACATGTAATTGAAAACAAGCGTGTCTCCAGATGGAATAAAGTCAAATTCTAATACCACTCCGTTGGTAACGTTTCCTGCCGCAATATCATTGAGGTGGGGATCGGAGGTAACTAAGCTGGTTGCTGGGTTGTTGTTAGTAAACGAAGTGCTGCTATTGGGACCAACCGCAGCTGAAGCATTTCCTGTGGTTAGGATCAGACCATTATTAATTGGAAAGGCCGGATTGGTGTTGGTAAAATAACCGACGTTTGATTGTGCAGTATTGGCTAAGGCCGGATTGCCATTAATGGTCACATTAAAGGCGGTAACACCAAAACCAAGCAAGACATTGTCAACGAGTTGTTGGGGGGTTTGAGTGGTAGAAACGGCAATTGGTTGCGCAAATACAGCGCCAATTGAGCATATAAAAATGAGGTGTAGTAAGTGTTTCATAAGCGCAAGTTGTCGGTTAGACGTCAAAAATGACATTTTAGTTGCATTACAAAATTAATATAAACTCTGACGCAG
>JBJTNX010000059.1:0-3023 GCA_046074325.1 Sphingomonadales bacterium | reverse complement strand
GTTGAACACTCAAGTTGGGACAATTGAGAAGAATCAGACATTTCTTTGATTTTGAAGTTTCTTTACTTGTGGGTACCAATCTTCTATCGTAAATTTACCAAGGACTGGGATATTTAAGTCTTTATTAAATAAATATTATAGACAAGTATTTTTTTTTTAATAAGCAATACCCTAAGGACTTTTTTTTTCACTTTTTTATGTAAATATTTGTTCTCTCATTATTTCACCCAAATGTCGTGGTCTCACGATTATTTACAAACAACGAGAACAACCTAACAACTATGAATACAAGTCACGAAAGTGCATGGGAGTCCTGCTTAAAAGTTATCAAAGATAACATTTCTTTACAGGCCTTTAAAACTTGGTTTGAACCTATTGTCCCTGTCAAATTGGAGGGTCACGTACTTACCATCCAAGTTCCGTCGCACTTTTTTTACGAGTGGCTTGAGCAGCACTATATCACACTCTTGCGCAAAGTCATTAAGAAAGAACTTGGTCAGGACGGCACTCTAGAATATAGCATCGTAATGGAGAACAACACCCAATCACGAAGCCCTTATACAGTTAAACTTCCTACAAACAACTCCAGTAGTTTGAAGAATGCGCCCGTCAACATGCCTATCAATGTAGACGAAAAGCAAATTCGCAATCCATTCGTGATTCCAGGACTCAAAAAGGTGAATATTGAATCCAACCTGATTCCCAACTTCACTTTTGAAAACTTTATCGAGGGGGAGTGCAACCGCTTGGCGCGTGCCTCGGGTTTTGCCGTAGCGAACAAGCCTGGCGGGACAGCATTTAATCCGCTATTACTTTACGGCGGAGTTGGTCTTGGTAAAACGCACCTCGCGCATGCAATTGGTATCTCCATCAAAGAGCGTTTTCCAAACAAAACCGTTTTATATGTGCAATCAGAAAAATTTGCACATCAGTTCATCGATGCCATAAAAAACCAAACCACCAACGACTTCGTTCATTTCTATCAAATGATCGACGTCTTGATCATCGATGACGTTCAGTTCTTTGCAGGTAAAGAACGTACCCAAGATGTCTTTTTTAGCATCTTTAACCACCTGCATCAAAACGGCAAGCAAATCGTCTTGACCTCTGATAAAGCGCCAGTAGAAATGCAGGGCATGGAACAGCGTTTGCTATCGCGTTTCAAATGGGGTCTATCTGCCGATCTTGGCACGCCAGATTTAGAAACACGAATCGCTATTCTTGAAAAGAAAATGTATGGTAGCGGTATCGAACTTCCACGTGAAGTTGTTGAATACCTTGCCTACTCTATCAATACTAACGTTAGAGAAATCGAAGGCGCACTCAACACCTTACTAGCCCAAGCGTCGTTGAACAAAAAAGCAATTACCTTAGAACTTGCCAAGCAAATGGTGGACAAATTTGTCCGCAGTACCGCACGTGAGGTCTCAATTGAATACATTCAAAAAGTCGTTTGCGATTATTTCGATCTTCCGATTGAAATGCTCAAATCAAAAACACGCAAGCGCGAAGTCGTTCAGGCACGTCAGATTTCTATGTATTTCTCCAAAAAAATGACCAAGTCTTCACTAGCAAGTATTGGTGCGCACTGCGGTGGTAAAGACCACGCAACCGTACTACATGCTTGTCGAACGGTGGTTAATTTATCCGAGACAGACAAACAATTCCGTCATTACCTCGAAGAGCTCGAAAAGAAATTGACCATTCAATAATTTTCTTTTGACCCAGCGAATTCTTATGGTTTGCCTTGGCAATATCTGCCGGTCACCACTCGCCGACGGTTTACTTTTACGTAAAATTAAAGAACGGCAACTCAATTTTACCGTAGATTCAGCGGGTACGGCAAACTACCATATAGGAAAAGCGCCAGATTTGCGCATGATCAAAACCGCGGCCTCACACGGAACGCCAATTGACTTCTTACGCGCTCGACAATTTACAGCCCAAGATTTTCAACATTTCGATCTCATTTTAGTAATGGATAAGTCCAATTATCAAAATGTCATCCGCTTGGCTTCTTCAAACGAAGAAATTAACAAGGTTCACTTTTTATTAGATTACCTCTATCCTGGTCAGGCTGCAGAAGTGCCAGACCCATACTACGGTACGCAAAAAGATTTCGAAGAAGTCTATAAACTTCTGGACAAAGCTACCGATGCACTTATTCAAAAACACCTACATGAACATTAAGCAAAAAGGTTGTATTTATCTCATTCCTAATATATTAGGGGGTGAAAGCACCGCTGACATCATTCCGCTAGAAGTAAGCCAACGTGCTATTCAATTGCGCGTTTTTGCTGTGGAAGAAATAAAAAGTGCAAGGCGTTTACTGCGCAAAATGGATCGCAACTTCCCAATAGATGACTGCACTTTTCGAATTGTCAACAAAAACACGAAAGAATCCGAACTCATGGATTTACTGTTGTTCCTGATCAAAGGGATTGACGTAGGTATCATTTCAGAAGCAGGATGCCCAGGTATTGCTGACCCTGGAGCAGCAATGGTACATCTGGCACATACCCAAGGTATACAAATCAAGCCGCTCGTTGGGCCATCTTCCATTTTATTGGCTTTGATCGGTAGTGGTTTCAACGGACAACACTTTTCTTTCCATGGTTATCTACCCAAAGAGCGCAAAGAACGCATTAAAAAATTGCGCGATTTTGAAATGGATACCAAAAGAAATGGCACAACACATCTTTTCATGGACACCCCTTTTAGAAATATGAATGTACTTGAAGATTTACTGAATGAACTCGGTGATCTCACTGAATTGTGCATTGCTTCCAATCTTACATTGCCTTCAGAATCTATCCGAACAATGACGGTCATTGATTGGCGCGAAAAAGCATATGATTTATCAAAAATCCCAACAATTTTTGCTATTGGGAAGGGCCAGTAAGGAACTAGATATAGTTCCTCTGCTAAATAATTTTATACCTCTCAATTTTTGAGGGGTATTTTTTTATCCTTTGTGTTTTAAAAGTATGTATCAAAAAAAAGCCTCACATTACTGTGAGGCT
>JBJTNX010000058.1:0-6182 GCA_046074325.1 Sphingomonadales bacterium | reverse complement strand
TTGTTCGTATTTTTCTGCGCGCTGTACCTCTTTTTTGGTGGGTTTTTGAGTAGGAGAGGCGAGGGGAGTCTTATTCTTGATCGTTTGTTTTGATTTTTCGAGGCGCAGGTATTGTGTAAGTTCCTGAAATAAGGCCGTATTCACGTCTTTTTTTCGGGAAGTGGCATTGAAGCGATCAATGAAAGCCAGCATTTTTTTTCCTGCTTGCAACTGCTTTTGGCTGGTTTCTTGTACTTGGGAAACCTGGCTTTGTTTGTGTTGCAATTTTTGTATTTCTTGCTCGTGCAACGAAGAGGATCGCTCTGCGGCTTTAGCTGCTTCTTCGAGACGTTTGTTCTGCGCCAAAAGCGTGTTTCGCTCTCTTTGCAAGCCGCTCAAGAGCTTATCTAAACGAACTTTTTGCTGATTGAGACGCTGTTTGGCCTCTTCGATGAGCTGCTTGGAAATCCCATTTAGCTGCGCAACTTCGAAGGTAAATGAACTTCCGGGTTGGCCAAGCGCAAACCGATAAAGCGGGGAGAGGTCTTTTTCATTGAAAAGCATACATCCATTGCGTGCTTGTGGCAGTTCATCGGCTTTTAGTTTGATGTTGCTGTAGTGGGTAGTAATGACCGCAAAAGATTTCAGTGCATACATTTGTTCAAAGAAAACCTCTGCCAAGGCGGCGCCAAGTTCTGGATCAGAGCCTGTTCCAAATTCATCGAGCAACAGTAAAGTTTGGCCATTTGCACGACCCAAAAAGTACTTCATTCTTTGCAAGCGATAAGAATATGTACTTAGCTCATTTTCAATAGATTGATTATCACCAATATCGGAATAGATTTGCTTAAAAAAGCTCATTTGACTATCGGGTGCAACCGGCACGAGTAAACCTGCTTGCAACATAATTTGCAATAAACCCACCGTTTTAAGTGTGATGCTTTTTCCACCTGCATTTGGGCCAGAAATGACCAACATTCGGGCTTGTTGTTGCAAGGTAATTTCTTGTGCAAAGGTAGGCTTGCCGGCTATCTGATTGGCGCGTCTTAATAATGGATGATACGCTGCTTTGAGGTGCATCCCGGGGTGCTGACCAATAGCAGGTAAAACCGCCTCCATTTCAAGCGCTAGCTTGCATTTGGCATTGAGAAAATCGACCCGAGTAAGCAAGGTTTGGTAGGCTTCTATCAGTGGTTTGTATTGAACCATAAGCCCAGTGAGCGCTTGCAAAATACGGTGGATTTCCTTGCGCTCATCGTCAAAAAGGAATTCGAGTTCGTTGTTGAGCGGTACATTGACCAAAGGCTCTATGAAGGTGAGGCTACCCGTTTTGCTAGAGCCGTGTATGTTGCCGGGTACTTTGCGCTTAAAGGTAGAAAGGACCGTCAGCACACGACGTTCATTGACAAACGTCTCTAGCGTTTCTGCCAAAACTTTGTCTTTGTTGTAGCGTCTTAGTTCTTTATCGAAGTTCTTATTGATTTGATTGCGCAAAACACGAATGCGTGCACGAATTTCAGCTAATTCAGCAGATGCATCGTCTTTAATTTGGCCATTTCGGTCAAAGACTTGATCAATTTCGTTGGTAATTTCCTTTGTGAAATAAACGTCGTTGGTGAGTTCATTTAATAAGGGATATTTGAATAGCGAATTTTCGAAAAACAATACCAAAGCATTGACCAGCTCAGAGGCTTGGTAAATTCTACGGAATCCTTCTAGAGAAATAACGGCTTTTTGAATACCCAATAATTTGATTTCTTGAAGGAGTTCCTCAAACTCGAGCACCGGAAATTTTTCGCCATGAACCCGAACTTGCCTGAGTTCGTCAAGGCGCTTGAGTTCTTGGCGCAGCATCTGAAACTGGCTGCGCGGCTGAAGGGTCTGCACTTGTTGTAGCGCAGTCGGACCAATACAGAATTTTTCTAGCCAGTTTTTGATCGCTGCAAATTCGAGGTCGTGGAGGGTCTGTTGATCAGTACTAAACACAATGCAAAGATATACAACGTACAGATATGTCTTTTGTTTTAATTGTCATATAATTAATATTATGTTAAATAGAATAATATGCAATAGAATGGTTATCTTTAGCACACAAAAACAACTAATGGCTATCTATTCTTTCAATGGGTTTATTCCCGTAGTGAAACCATCTAGCTTCGTTCACCCACAAGCGAATGTCACTGGCAATGTCATCATTGGCGAAAACGTTTATATCGGGCCCGGTGCTGTTTTACGCGGCGATTGGGGACAAATCATCATTGAAGACGGTTGCAATGTGCAGGAAAATTGTGTCATCCATATGTTTCCCGGAACTACCGTTCATTTAAAAAAAGGCGCCCATGTCGGCCACGGCGCCGTTATTCACGGTGGCACACTCGAAGAAAATTGCTTGATCGGTATGAATGCCGTTCTCATGGACGACGTAATTGTAGGTAAAGAAAGTATCATCGGCGCGCTCTCATTTGTGCCTGCACAAATGCAAATACCACCGCGCAGCTTAGTTGTTGGTAATCCGGCTAAAATCATCAAAGCTGTTTCTGACGAAATGATCACCTGGAAAACAGACGGCACCGCCTTGTATCAGCAACTCCCAAAAGATTGTCAAGACACGCTCAAACCTTGTGAACCACTCACCGAAATAGAGCCGAATCGCCCCGTTCAGCAGGTTACTTACTTCAAATGGCAACAAAAGAAATGAACAATTAAATAATTTGTAAACAATCGTTGGGTCAAAGGCAAGGAATGTATTACCTTTGTTTCCCGTAGTTACAAACGTTATATGTCCAATTCAACCAAGTATGTTTTTGTAACCGGGGGTGTGACTTCTTCCTTAGGAAAAGGCATCATATCTGCGTCGTTAGCAAAACTTTTACAAGCCCGTGGTTATACCACCACCATTCAAAAACTAGATCCATATATCAATATCGATCCCGGAACCCTCAATCCCTACGAGCACGGCGAATGCTACGTCACTGACGACGGCGCAGAAACCGACCTCGATTTAGGGCACTACGAGCGCTTTTTAAATGTGCCCACTTCACAGGCCAACAACGTTACAACTGGTAGAATTTACCAGTCAGTAATTGAAAAAGAGCGTCGCGGCGATTACTTAGGCAAAACGGTTCAGGTCATTCCTCATATTACTGATGAAATCAAAGAGCGTATTCAAGCAGTAGCCAAAAACGGCCAATTTGACATCGTCATTACTGAAATCGGTGGAACCGTCGGTGACATCGAATCATTGCCCTACGTTGAAGCCGTTCGTCAAATGCTTTGGGAATACGACAACGATTGTATCGTTGTTCACCTCACGCTTGTCCCCTACTTATCGGCAGCCGGCGAACTCAAAACCAAACCCACCCAACACAGCGTTAAACAACTACTAGAATTAGGCGTTCAACCCGATGTTTTGTGTTGCCGCACCGAACACGAACTCGACCTCGGCTTGCGCAAAAAGATTGCTAAATTCTGCAACGTTTCGGTCAACGCAGTTATAGAAGCCAGAGACGCCGCCTCCATCTATGATGTTCCGCTTTTAATGCAAGCTGAAGAACTCGATACGGTTGTCCTGGAAAAATTGGGCTTATCCAAAAAACAAAGTCCAAAACTCGACAACTGGAAGGCTTTTCTTGAACGACTCAAAAATCCGAAGCACACTGTTAAAATTGGATTGATTGGAAAATACGTCGAACTCAAAGACGCTTATAAATCAATTTCAGAAGCCTTTATTCATGCTGGCGTTTCCAACGAGACCAAAGTTGAACTTTCCTGGATTCATTCAGAAAATCTCGACCCAGACAATATTTCTAAAGAGTTAGAAGGTCTTGACGGTATTTTAGTTGCACCGGGTTTTGGCTCTAGAGGTATAGACGGCAAAATCGAGGCGGTGCGTTTTGCCCGCGAAAACAACATTCCTTTCCTAGGAATTTGCCTCGGGATGCAAATTGCCGTCATTGAATTTGCGCGCAACGTACTTGGCCTCAGTGATGCACACTCCACCGAGATGTCGGAAAACACCACCGCGGCGGTTATCTCCATGATGGAAGAGCAGAAACGTATTTCCAACATGGGCGGCACCATGCGCTTGGGCGCCTACAAATGCGAACTCAAACCGAATTCCAATACGGCTAAAGCCTACCAAAACAATAATATTTCAGAACGTCATCGTCACCGATATGAATTCAACAATGACTTCCTAGCTGATTTTGAAGTCAAAGGTATGATTGCCACCGGTAAAAACCCAGATACCGGTTTGGTAGAAGTTGTTGAAATCCCAACCCACCAGTGGTTTGTAGGGGTACAATTTCATCCCGAGTACAAAAGTACAGTAGATGCCCCTCACCCACTTTTTGTTGCTTTTGTTAAAGCAGCGCTTAAAAACAAAAAACACTAATTATGGATCGTAATTCCACCATTGGCCTGGTATTAATAGGCCTTATCATCACCGTTTTTTCGGTCATGAATCAGCCCTCTGAAGCTGAAATTAAGGCTGCTCAGAAAAAAGAGGCTAACGTTGCCCGTAAAAAATCGGTAAAAAAAGAAAACGCAGTTCAACCATTGCCAGCAAATACTCCGGCAGCTGTTTCGAGAATTGCAGCAAAAGAAAGTATCACGAAAATTGAGAACGACGAACTACGCATTGAACTCAACAATAAAGGTGGTATGGTTGCAGGGGTTTACCTCAAAAATTACCGCAACTACAAAGATTTTGCCGCCAACAAAGACAATGCACTTTGCCTATTTGAAAACGGAGATGCCCATAACCAGCTTGTCTTGAGTACCGCAAAAGGCAAGATATACACCAAGAATCACTTTTTTAATTTGGTAAAAAGTACCAAAACGAGCGCCATTTACGAGGCGCAATTTGCAGAAGGCACTATTCGTCAGACCTATAAGCTCAAAAAAGGCCACGACCTCTCTTACCATATTGAAGTCCTTGACAACAAAGGCTTTATTCTTGACAACACCGTCTTGAATTGGGCTGCCGATTTCAAAAAAACCGAGCGTTTGTTTTCTGAACAACGCCGTGTATCTACCATTTGCTTTGAACAAACAGAGAGCGGACTCGATTACCTTTCTGAAACAGCCAGTGAATCCGGTGCGGCAGAAGAAGACATCAAGTGGGTCGCGTTTAAACAAAGTTATTTCTCGGCTATCCTCCACCCTGCCAATGCTTTCCCTAAAAAAGGAACCAAATTCTTTATTCAAAACTTCAAAGAAGGTCACCCACAAGCCTGGACTCACCTAAAAGGTTACCATGCTACAATGGCCCTCGATTTTCAAAACAATGCGGCGTCGTTTAACTGGTTTTTTGGCCCAAATGACTACGAGGTTTTACAAAGCTACAACAGCGGTTACGACGATATCCTCAATTTTGGTTGGGGCTTGTTTCGCTGGATCAACATCTATGCGGTCCAGCCCATATTCAATTTATTAGTAGACAACGGCATTGCGCTTGGTTGGGCGATCCTCATTTTGACGCTCATCCTCAAAACTATTTTGATGCCCGTTCAATGGAAAATGTTTGTCTCCTCCGTTAAAATGCGTATTCTCAAGCCAGAAATCGATGAGCTGAATGCCAAATACCCGAAGCAAGAAGATGCCATGAAAAAACAAATGGAAATGATGACGCTTTATCGGGAATCTGGCGCTAGTCCATTAGCTGGTTGTTTGCCAATGCTCATTCAAATGCCGATCTTATTGGCGGTGTTCCGCTTTTTTCCGGCAGCCTTTGAATTGCGTCAAAAAGGTTTCCTTTGGGCAGAAGACCTGAGCTCCTATGACTCTATCCTCGATTTTGGTTTCCACTTACCTATTTATGGCGACCACATTTCCCTTTTTACACTTTTGATGGCAGGTACTACCCTCGCCTACACCTACATGAATAGTGGCAATATGCAAACGCCACAGCAACCGGGAATGCCCGACATGCGCATCATTATGTATATTTTCCCTTTCATGATGATTTTCTTCTTCAACAACTATTCTGCTGGTCTTTCCTATTACTATTTCATTTCTACCCTCATGTCCATCCTCATGATGGTCCTGATCAAGCGTTTCTTTGTCAACGAAGACAAACTCAAAGTCAAAATGGCAGAAAGAAAAGCCAATAGTGCTGCTAACCCGAAAGCCAAGAAAAAATCGCGTTTC
Organism: Sphingomonadales bacterium; assembly: GCA_046074325.1. Taxonomy (GTDB): domain Bacteria; phylum Bacteroidota; class Bacteroidia; order Flavobacteriales_D; family Crocinitomicaceae; genus UBA952. The sequence continues at coordinate 53 of JBJTNX010000058.1, read as the reverse complement.
CAAGAACGTCTTGAAGAAATGCAACGTCAACAACAAGAAATGCTTAAAAACCG
>JBJTNX010000057.1:0-5050 GCA_046074325.1 Sphingomonadales bacterium | reverse complement strand
CCAGCCCTACACCGTAGAACTTTATCGCTATGAGCAAGTACGGGAATACGGCGGCATTGACATCGAAGCCATTCGCAATCCACAACCGCAAAAAACCGCTTATTACACCTCGTATCAAATTCTAAAAAATGAGCAGCAAACAGCTGTATCTGGTCATATCAGAATCAGCAAAGATTCTTGCCAATTAAATTTTATTGACTTAGGTGCAATCAGAAGTTTAACAGGTGTTTTAGGACAAGATGTGGTATTAAACCTTTGTGATCGCACTATTCAATCCCTACCCATAGAAAAGCCTAGTTGGCTCTCAACTCCTATAGACTCAGCATTTATCAAAGACCTCCAAACAGGTACCATACATCGACTTCATCCTAAAATGAACGATGCCGTTCGCATATTCACCACACATGAATATACGGTCTTGGTCAACAAATACATCGCATCAGAATGGAAAGCCCCCTATTTACCTCGCTATGAAATTACGCTATATCAAGGTAAAAAACGACATGAAATACTTTTCTATTACGATCGCTTTATTATTGATAATTATATCTATTCTTCCGGAAATAATCAGGGAACTACTGAAGCAGACAAGCATTTTTGGGAAAGCAATATAAAGCTCTTACAAATGGACCAACTCATCGAAAAAAACAGCACGGAACAACACTAACTTATGAGATACATTTTTACTTTCCTGATAACCAACTTTCTAATCTTTAACAACAACGCCCAAATCAAATTTTTAGGCGAAGGTCGCTGTGAAGGCACTCAGATTACCCAAGCTGATATCGATTCACTATTTATCAAGGCACCAGATATCACCTGGATAGAGATCGCATATATTGACTCCACACTTACCTTTCCCGATTTCAAAAAATTGGAAATCCTTGCTATACAAAGTGAAGTTCTTCAATCAATGGTATTTCCAGATACGCTTCTGACGCTAGGACTTATTGATTTTACGACCCGAAATTTGACGCAACTGAAGGAACCCGTTGCGCCAAAACTTTTCCAATGTTCGCTTCATGCAAATCTTTCGAATCTCCCGCAGTTTCTTTGCACAAGTGAGGAACTTACTTTGGTTGATATCAAAAATTACAGCGTCATTAGCTGGCCTGCCTGTTTAGAAGAACGATTTATAAATGGGGATTTTGATCTTTCATCCTGTTTAATTTACAACGGCATTGATGGTGAAGTTGTTTCTAAAATAGTAAGCCCTGAAAATGCTCCTGACGAATGGCTTGAAGACGCAGACGACATGACCGATGAGGAGTTTAAAGAATTTCAGAAAGAAATGCGTAAATCAGGGCGCCGTATTAAATTAATTCGAAACGCAGGTCGATTTGTATTGGCTGGTGTGGTGTTCTTCCTACTAAAATCATAAGCATGAAAAACCTCCTATTCATTGGTGTCCTTCTCGTATTTATGGGATGTCACAAAGACGTCCCGAACTACAAAACCCTTAAAGAACTGGCCAAAACGGCTGGCATGATCTCAGAATGTCAATTGAACGGCGAAACGGTTTACGACGTGAGTCTCAATGCCTATGATGCAGGCTCTGTCATTTACAATACCGATGGCGAGGTCCTTGGCACCTGCAACTATGCTTGGGGTATTCCTGACCCAATTTGTGCACAACTGAGCGGCTGCAAAATCATTTATTGCGTCGAAGACAATATCTGGGGCGAACAAGCAGTAGATGTGTATGGGTTGAAATAAAAAAAGCGCCCTTCTTTCGAAAAGCGCTTGAAGATGTGATGTGATCCCGACAGGATTCGAACCTGTGGCCTACTGCTTAGAAGGCAGTTGCTCTATCCAGCTGAGCTACGGGACCGTTATAATCAAAAAAGGGGGATGATTGCTCATCCCCCTTGTCGGGGCGGCAGGATTCGAACCTGCGACCTCCTGGTCCCAAACCAGGCGCGATGACCGGACTACGCTACGCCCCGAACTAAAGTTCGATCGGTCTAAATTTGTGGCGGTGGGAGCGGGATTCGAACCCGCGGTACAGTTACCCGTACGACAGTTTAGCAAACTGTTGGTTTCAGCCTCTCACCCATCCCACCATGTGTTCAATGAACGGATGGCAAAAGTACAAAAACATTCCGTTTTTTAAAGCTTTTTTTCGATTTTTTTTATCCTTCGTAGGTAAATTCCCCGTGCACTCCTTGAATAGTGACTCTTTTGTGGTCTGCGGCTTCAACCCTTCCTACCACTTGTGCAGCAATGCCAAACTGCTCAGAAATACGTATAATTTCTGGCGCAAGTTCCTCGCTTACATAGACTTCCATGCGGTGACCCATGTTAAAAACCTTGTACATTTCTTGCCATGGGGTCTTGGACTCCGCTTGGATCATTTTGAATAGTGGCGGTGTTTCAAAAAGATTGTCCTTGATCACATGAAGGTTGTCTATGAAGTGTAAAACCTTCGTTTGAGCACCTCCAGAGCAATGTACCATGCCGTGGATTTGATCGTGATGCGCATCTAAAATAGCTTTGATAACTGGCGCATAGGTGCGCGTTGCCGATAAAACCAGTTTTCCGGCGTCTAGCGGACTTCCTTCAACTTTATCCGTTAGGCGTTTTGAGCCACTATAAACGAGGTCTTTGGGTACAGAGCTATCATAAGTTTCTGGAAAATCCTCGGCTAATGAATGATGAAAGACGTCGTGACGGGCGCTCGTAAGGCCATTAGAGCCCATTCCACCATTGTATTCTTTTTCATAGGTCGCTTGGCCAAAAGAAGCCAAGCCCACAATAACATCACCCGGACGAATGCCGTCATTGGAAATGACTTTGTTGCGTGGCATGCGGCAAACTACCGTTGAATCGACAATTATGGTGCGCACGAGGTCACCTACATCTGCGGTCTCGCCGCCTGTTGAATAGATATCGATGCCGTAGCTGCGCAATTCTTCGAGAAGTTCTTCGGTGCCATTGATGATAGCAGCCAAGACTTCGCCTGGAATCAAAAGTTTGTTGCGTCCGATGGTACTCGATACTAATATGGGGCCAGTGGCTCCAACACAGAGTAGATCGTCGATGTTCATGATCAAGGCGTCTTGGGCAATGCCACGCCAAACAGAAAGGTCACCAGTTTGCTTCCAGTATGCATAAGCTAAAGAGGACTTCGTGCCTGCACCGTCGGCATGCATCACGACACAATAATTGGGGTCGCCGGTGAGGTAATCTGGAACCACCTTACAAAAAGCTTTCGGAAATAAGCCTTTGTCAAGCTTAGAAATGGCTTTGTGAACGTCTTCTTTTCCGGCAGAAACGCCGCGCTGTTGGTAACGGTTATCGGACATATTTTATTTATTTCAGGTTACGTCGCTTTTTAATTGCTTCGTAGGCATCTTGAATTTGTTGGAATTTTTCTTTTGCTCCTTTGAGGTATTCTTCGCCCATGTGTGCCACTTTATCGGGGTGATGCGCTGCAGCCATTTTGCGATAGGCCTTTTTAACTTCGTCGTCGGTGGCTTTCTCATCAATGCCCAAGATTTTGTAATCGGAATCGACATTGCGGTAGAACATATTGCGTAGACTCTCAAATTCGACCGCTGGTATGCCAAGCATAGTGGCAATTCTGGAGATCACGTTGAGTTCTGCGGTGCCGACATCGCCGTCTGCCTTTGCAATTCCAAATAGGTAGTGAACGAGCTGAACGCGTACCTCTTGGGTCATGCGCGAACGGATGTCGTGGCAGATATCCTGCAAAGGAATACTCGGGGCATCTAAAAATTGCTTGAGCGTCTGCAGATGGGTAGCATTGAACTGTTTGCCAAATTGGGCAGAAAAGAAGTTCTTGACGTAATCGAGCTCGATGCGCAAAACTTTGCCGTCAGCTTTCATGACTGCAGCAGAAAGCGCCATGAGCATTGTTGGGAGGTCGTAACGCGAACTTTGTTGGCGGTAGAATTCAAACGGATCTTGGCCATAGCCCTGGCCAGCACCTGCTTGTCCATTTTTGGCCGTTTGTTGATACTGGTCGATAAGTGAGCCGATGGCAAAACCTAGAAAGGCCAGACCAATTTTTCGGGTCAAAAGGAGGGCGCCAATGCCCAAGATCCATTTATACAAAATCTAGAATTTAAGCGTAGTCAAAGCTAGTCATTTATGCAATATGTTCGATGTTGCGTTGTATGAAAGCATCCAAAGCGGCACCTTTTAACAAGCCTTGCGCAAGCATGGCGAGGTCAACTAATTGCTTGGTGCTTTCTGTTTGCGCCTCCGCTTCTTGACCCAATAACTTAGCAATTGCCGGATGGTTGGCATTGACCGATAGATTGAACATTTCTGGGAAAGCGCCATAAAAACCTCCGCCACCACCTAGCTTTTGCTGTTCCATCATACGACGAATAAACTCTGGCTGCGTAATGATAATCGGCGCTTCTTGTTCGCTCATGCTTTCGAATTGCACCGTGAATTTTTCTTTGTTGACTTGGGCTTCAAAGAGTGGTTTGAGTTTTTCTTCGTCGTCTTTGGTAAGTTTAGACGGGATTTCATCTGTTTTTTGGATGAGTTTGTCTAAGCTGTCGGCATCGACGCGTGCAAAACTGATGTTTTCAAAGGTTTGCTCTAGTTTAGAGATCCAGTGTGGTGCAAGCGGGCCCTCTAGAACCAACACTTCATAACCGCGCTCTTTGGCTTTCTTGACAAAAGCATATTGCTCTTCGGTATCGTGGGTGTAAAGCAATACTGTTTTATTGTTTTTATCGGTTTGGAGGGGCTTGACCTTATCGATAAATTCTTGGATGGTAAATGCTTGGTTGTCTGTATTTTTAAACAAGCTGAATTCTTTGGCTTTTTCGGCAAATTTCTCTTCAGACAACATTCCGTATTGTACGAAAACTTGTAAATCGGGCCACTTGGCTTCGAAATCAGCGCGGTCTTTTTTGAACATATCCGCTAATTTATCAGCGACTTTTTTCGTGATGTGTGCTGATATTTTTTTAACGTTGCTGTCACTTTGCAAATACGAGCGCGATACGTTTAATGGGATATCTGGAGAATCAATAACTCCGTGAAGTAAGGTCAAGAATTCAGGTACGAT
>JBJTNX010000056.1:0-7220 GCA_046074325.1 Sphingomonadales bacterium | reverse complement strand
AAACCACGAAATTGAAACCATTGAAGTGTGGCACCACCAAATGCAAGTTTTTGGATTTCGAATTGGTAAATTAGCATACATTACCGATGCCAAAACTATTTCTGAAGAAGAAAAATCCAAACTACTAGGTCTTGATATCTTCATAGTGAATGTACTTCATGAATACACCCATATATCTCATTTTAACCTCGAAGAAGCACTCGCCCTGATCGATGAAATTAAACCAAAGCAGACCTATCTAACCCACATCTCTCACCTCTTTGGTCTGCATGATGAAGTCAACGACAAACTACCTGAGAACGTCAAATTGGCTTACGACGGCCTTTCGCTGAGTTTCGATTTTTCAAACTAAATTTACCCGATGTCTGCGCAAACTAAAATTGATATTGAGGCTCTGATCAAAAGTAAAAATCCGCGCTTGCTCAAATGGTTGCCGCGCTTTGTTCTCAATTATCTCAAAAAGAAATTGCATCAAGATGAAATGAATGCATTTTTAGCAGCAAAAGGGCACCTCAAAGACCACGAATTTTGCCAAGCCGTTATCGACTATTTTCAGATCGAAGTCGAGGTACAAGGCATCGATAATGTACCGTCAACAGGCGGTGTTATTTTGGCCTTAAATCACCCATTAGGCGGCATGGATGGCGTTGCACTGATCCATGCGCTCCGACACACCAGGCTTGATGTCGCTGTAATTGTCAATGATTTACTATTGAATATCGAGCAACTCTCGAACCTGTTTGTCGGCGTTAACAAATTTGGACGCAACCATGGCGGCGTAAGAAATTCGATCAGAAATGCTTTTCAAAAAGAACAAGCACTCATTATTTTTCCAGCAGGAATGGTTACGCGCATTCATTACGGCCAAATCATTGAGCCCGAATGGAAAAAAACGTTTGTCAGTTACGCCCGTGAATTACAGCGCCCTATCGTACCCATCTATATTGATGGTGCGTTATCCAAAGCTTTTTACCGTGTCAATCGATGGCGCAAAAGATTGGGCATCAAAGCCAATTTAGAAATGTTTCTCTTGGCTGACGAAATGTACAAACAAAAAAATGGTAAAATTACTTTTGTCATCGGGCAACCGTTATATCCAAAAGACCTCCCTCAAAACCTAGACGACCTCGACGCGGCCAATTGGGTTAAAAATCATGTTTACAGCTTAAAATCTACCTATGCAAAAAGTCATTGACCCAATAGACCGAGCTGTTCTACGCCAAGAACTCAGCCCAGAACGCTTCTTGCGTTTGACCCGAAAAGGTGGCAACGAAATTTACCGCATTAATGCGCAAAACGCACCAAATGTACTGCGAGAGATTGGCCGACTCCGCGAGCTCACTTTTAGAGCCGCTGGCGGTGGAACCGGGCAGGAGATCGACCTAGACGACCACGATTTTGGTCCTTTCGCATATGAGCAACTCATCGTTTGGTCCGAAGAAGACCAAGAAATTATTGGCGGCTACCGCTACAAAGTATGTTCCGATGCTTTAGACGCCGCCGGCAACTATCATCTTTCTACTGTTCACTATTTTGATTTTAATGCGCAATTCAAAAGTGCCTATTTGCCGTACACCATTGAACTCGGACGCAGTTGGGTTCAGCCCAATTTTCAGCCGAATGTCAATCCTAAAAAAGGGCTTTTTGCGCTCGATAACATCTGGGACGGCCTTGGAGCACTCATTCGTTTTTATCCCCAAATCAAATACTTCTTCGGAAAAGTCACCATGTATCCGGACTACGACCGTCCGAGTCGCGATTTTCTACTGAATTTTCTTCAATACTACTTCAAAGATAACGAAGGCCTCATTCAGGCCAAGCATCCACTAGACTACTCAAAAGACCAAGCGCTTTACCAAGAAATGCTTCGTGACCTCGATTTCAAAGAAGGCTTTAAAGTTCTCAATCAGTTTGTACGCGAACGCGGTACATTTATACCGCCGCTCATGAATATTTACATGAATCTTTCGCCCACGATGCGCACCTTTGATACTGCCGTAAATGCTGACTTTGGCGCTGTTGAGGAAACGGCAATTCTCGTTACAATTGCCGATATCTATTTAGAAAAGAAGGAAAGACACTTAGATTTTTAGAATTCTAAATTGATTCTTCCCATTTTCTTTCTGATTTTATCTTTGATTCGCGCAAAAAGCACATCGACGTGCTGAACGCCCAGTTTTTGCTCTATTTCTTTCGAAGTGCATTTGTATTCAAACTTTAACTTCAGAATAAGTGCTTCCTTTTTACTTACGCAACCCAAAGCTGCCTCGTAAAGCGCCTGCAATTCGTATTCATTTAAAGTAGGTGCTTCCGCCACGAGATTCACCACGACTGTTGTTTGGTTCCAAACACTGTTTTTCTGGGCTTTTTCTTTTCTGAGCTGTGAAATACAGAAGTTGACAAGCACTGTGCGCAGCCAGGCCTGAGAGTCGAAAAGATGGCTATTACTTGTGAACTTTTGTAAATAAAGCGAGTGCAAATGCACACAAAAGTCTTGAAATACATCTTGTTGCTGTTCTCCTTTGAAATAACGTGCAATAATTCGCTCAAAAAAACGTTGTTGTGCACTGAGCACTGTTTCAAACGAAGGATAAAGTTGGGCAGTAGGTTTCATAAAATCTGCACAAGCAATTATTGTTCCAAAATTTAGCTGCTTTTTTTATTGTATTTTCACGTCGTTAATTTTGCAACATTTTTACAAAATGAAATTGATATTAGTTGTCTTCTGTATGCTCCAAATAGTTGGTGTGGCTTTTGCACAATACAGCAATGGCAGCAACGCTTTTACCTACCTCAATCAACTCAATAATGCACGTGCAGCTGCCGTCGGAGGTCGCCTCTACGCGATCAATGACAAAGATATTTGCCTCACGCTCGATCAACCCGCACTGGTAAATACCTCACAAGCACTTCAATTTCATTCAAGTTTAGGTGTACTGCCAAGCGGAGTACGCTACGGCATGCTCGTGAGTGCTGTAAAAACCAAGTGGGGTGTTTTTGCACCGTATGTACGTTACATGAACTACGGTAATTTCACCCAAACCGACGCCACCGGACAAGCCACCGGCACTTTTAACGCATTGGACTACAATATAGGTAGTTCTTATGCCTACACACCTAATCCCTATTTTAAGCTGGGTGCTCAACTCAATTTACTCGGATCCCAACTTGAACGCTACAGCGCCTTTGCGCTCGCGTTTCAATTTTCAGCGCTCTTGGTACATCCAAACGAACAATTCATGGCGAGTGTCGGACTCAGAAACGCTGGTTTTGTCTTCAAGGATTACACCGCACAATCCAAATCAACACTTCCTCTTGATGTTTACGCTGCCGTGAGTTACAAATTGGCACATGCGCCTTTCCGATTTTCTTTGGTTGGCCATTCGCTCAATACGCCTCAAAATATTTGGCTCGACCCGAATGCCAAAGAAAGCCTTGACCCGCTCACTGGCGACACCATCCCGGTATATGTACCCAACTTAGGTGAAAAAATTGCCAATCACCTGCATTTTCAACTAGAACTTGTACCTAAAGGAGCTGTACAAATGCGCATGGGCTTTGATTACAACAGACGACAACAGCTCAAACTCAACGATTTTCCGGGCTTAGCAGGTTTTTCATTTGGAACCCGAATTCATGTCAAACGCTTTGATTTAGATTACGGTATTCAATTTTACTCCAAAGCCGGTAGTATCCAAACAATAGGGCTAAGTACTGATTTAAAACGGCTTAAAAAGAAAGTTTAAAGAGCACGGTTATGATACGCGCCTGCAAGCTTTTTGTAATCGTCATGGTAAGAACCATCTAAGTTACGAATGAAAAACGCTTGTTGTTCAACTACGCTTTTTTCAAATGAAAAGCAAAGTATCCATCTTTTGTCTAGCTTCGAAGAATTGGCGTGGAAGCGCAATTTATTTCGAAGATATAAGCCCTCGTTTTGAAGGTAAGCGATAGCCTCAATTGCACTTTCTGGCGCCAAAACAAGCCATAAAGTACCACTTGGTACAAGTCGGTTTTTCATATCAAGAAGTAAGGCATGAAATGTACTTATTGATATGTGTTTGGCTTGTTGAGTAGACTCGTTATCGCTGCCCAATCCATCGATAAAATAAGGAGGATTCGACACGATGATATCATATTTCAAACGCGGATCGTGTGTGGCTAGGTTGGTACAAAATAAACGGAGTCGATTGGCAAACACGGCGTTTTCAAAATTCTGTTTGGCATCTTGACACGCACCTAGATGCGGATCAATGGCATCTATTAAGATGTTTGAATAACGGCTGGCCAACAACAAAGCAATAACGCCGTTGCCTGTTCCGACATCAAGTAAACTTGCGTTTGACTTGTCAATTTTTACGGTGCTTCCGAGTAGGATAGCATCGGTACTGACTTTTAACGGGCTATTGGCCTGATGTACAGAAAAATCTTTGAATTCAAATACGGACATCAATAAGCCTTCGCAAAGACCACCCTACCTGCTGACGGCTTACCAGTAACCATACATTGACCAGGTTCTGTATCTTGATCAAAAGGAATACAACGAATGGTCGCTTTGGTTTCTTGCTTGATAAGTTCTTCGGTTTCGGGTGTGCCATCCCAATGCGCCAAGAAAAAGCCTCCTTTTTCAATGGCAACCTTGAAATCTGCATATGAATCGACAACATGGGTGTTTGCCGTGCGGAAGTCTTTTGCGCGCTGCAAAAGGTTTTGCTGAATATCTTGCAACAAAGTTTCAATATGAGCAGCCAAATGCGCAAAATCTAAGGTTTCTTTGACCTTGGTGTCACGGCGTGCCACTTCTATTTTACCGTTTTCTAGGTCTCTTGGGCCCATTGCCAAACGAACAGGCACACCTTTATTTTCGTATTCGGCAAATTTCCAACCTGGTCTGCGGTTGTCATCGTCGTCGTATTTAAAACGGATTCCTTTTGCTTTGAGCTCTTGGGCTAATTCTTGGAACTTAATGCCGATTTGCGCGCGTTCTGTCTCGTTGCGGTAAATAGGAACAGCTACAACTTGAACCGGGGCAAGTGCTGGTGGCAATACCAAGCCTTCATCGTCGGAGTGCGTCATGATGAGTGCCCCCATTAGACGCGTTGAAACGCCCCATGAAGTAGCCCATACGTAGTCGAGTTTACCTTCTTTATCTGCAAATTTTACTTCGAATGCTTTGGCAAAGTTCTGACCAAGAAAATGACTGGTTCCCGCCTGTAAAGCTTTGCCATCTTGCATTAAAGCTTCGATACAGAGCGTGTCTTCTGCGCCTGCAAAACGCTCACTGGCTGTCTTGCGGCCTTTTAAGACCGGCATAGCCATGTAGTTTTCCGCGAAGTCCGCATAGACATCGAGCATTTGTTCTGCTTCGGCGATCGCCTCTGTTTTGGTGGCGTGTGCGGTATGCCCCTCTTGCCAAAGGAATTCAGCTGTACGTAAAAATAAACGTGTGCGCATTTCCCAACGAACCACATTGGCCCATTGGTTGATTAATATCGGTAAATCGCGGTATGATTGGATCCAATTTTTGTAGGAGTTCCAAATAATGGTTTCGGAGGTCGGCCTCACGATCAATTCTTCTTGTAATTTGGCTTCTGGATCGACAACAACACCACTGCCATCTTCGGCATTTTTTAGGCGATAGTGCGTTACAACGGCACATTCTTTAGCAAAACCATCGACATGCGCTGCTTCTTTGCTGAGGTAGCTTTTAGGAATAAAAAGCGGAAAGTAAGCATTAGAGTGCCCGGTTTCTTTGAATTTGGCGTCGAGGACGTCGCGCATGTTTTCCCATATCGCATAACCATAAGGCTTGATGACCATACAGCCCCGTACATCCGAGTGTTCGGCGAGGTCGGCTTTATAGACGAGGTCATTGTACCAGGTTGCGTAATCTTCTTGACGGGTTACTTTTTTTTCGGCCATAGCTGCTTTCGATTGAAAGCGCAAAGATAAGGAATTCTATGGTAAGCTTTACTTGATGGTTTGGTCACTGCACTTATTGGTAATCAAACTATTCATATAATATTGGTATAAGCCCTTGATTTTTTGACTAACCGCATATTGATCTGGGGTATATTTTCTTTGGACGTCTGGCGTCCAGGCAATTGGCACCAGATTGGTTCCATTATAGATAAATGACAACAAATTGCCGTTATCATAAACCATCTTTTGACTTTGTTGCGCGTCATAACAAGAAGATCCCAGCGCGAAATTTGGCCTTTCAAAGCCAAGCAGGTCTAATAGCGTTGGCAATATATCTATTTGTTGGAAAACTACACCTTTTTTAGGCTTCGGAACCGTTAGCCTAGGATGATAAAAAGCAACTGGAATGCGGTAACGCCAGTCCAATGTTTGAAAACGCTGCTGTCGCGTTGGACCTACATGATCTGCCGTAATGACAAAAAGCGTGTTTTGGAACCATTTTTCTTTGGCATAGCGTGTAAAAAACGAACGAAGTGAAAGATCGGTATAAGATATCGTTTTGCAGAGTTGTTCAGGGCCTTTTTTAACCTTGGTTTCAAAGGCCTTTGGAATTTGATACGGATGATGAGAACTAAGGGTAAATAGCGCACTTATGAACGGTTGCTTAACTGTGCTGAGTTTGCGTCCAAAATAAGCCATCATGTGATGATCCCAAACACCCCAATTGCCATCGAAATGTTCTTTACTTGGATAAGACTCCAAGCCGTAATAGTCATTTATACCTAGTGCTTTGGTAAAACTCTTGAAGCCCATGGAACCTTCTTTAGCGCCATGAAAAAAAGAAGTGGCGTATCCGTGCCTTTTGAGTATTTGCGGCAAACTATTGATTTGATTGCTGCAATAGGGCGATAAAATATAGGACTCAGGCAACCATGACGGCATACCTGCCAAAATAGCTGGAACAGCGTCCATGGAGGTGCGTCCGTTGGCGATGGCGTAGTCAAAAAACAAACTTTTTTTTAGAATTGAATCCAGAAATGGCGTGTAAGAATCCGGACTATTGGGCCCGGCGTAATTCGTTCCAAAGCTTTCAAGAATCAGAATAACCACGTTGGTTTTTTTGGGGAGGTAGTCGATCTGATCAGTGGATCTTTGATGTAAAAAGGTTGCCAATTGAGCTTCTGGAATGTATTGCACAAGTGCTTGTTGTTGGTCATTGGCGGTCTTTAGGACGGTAAAAGCAGTATTAAGCACAACCGGAGCCTGCTCTAAGCTACTCATTGCCGTGGCATCGACAA
>JBJTNX010000055.1:0-11260 GCA_046074325.1 Sphingomonadales bacterium | reverse complement strand
AAAAATTAAACTTAGATTCGACTGAAGAGTCTCGCGTTTTAACCAAAAACGATATCATTTCAATCATCAAGTATTTGATTGAATTGATCAACTCAAAGGCTGATATCGACGACATCGACCACTTATCTAACCGTCGTGTACGTACAGTAGGTGAGCAGTTGTATGCACAGTTTGGTGTTGGTTTGGCCCGTATGGCTCGTACGATCCGTGAGCGCATGAACGTTCGCGACAACGAAGTCTTTACGCCAATTGACCTCATCAACGCCAAGACTTTGTCTTCGGTGATCAACTCTTTCTTTGGAACCAATCAGCTTTCGCAGTTCATGGACCAAACCAACCCGCTTTCAGAAGTGACGCACAAGCGTCGTCTTTCTGCACTCGGGCCAGGCGGTCTTTCTCGTGAGCGTGCCGGTTTCGAAGTCCGCGACGTTCACTACACGCACTACGGTCGTTTGTGTACGATTGAAACCCCAGAGGGTCCGAACATTGGATTGATTTCTTCGCTTTGTGTATTTGCAAAAGTGAATAAACTCGGATTCATCGAAACACCATATCGCCGTGTAGAAAACGGACGTGTTGTTTTTGAAGAAACACCGGTTTACCTTGCCGCTGAAGAAGAAGATTCCAAAACAATTGCACAGGCCAACGCAAAAATCGATGACAAAGGAAACTTCCTGTCAGATTTGGTTAAAGCACGCTACGAAGGAGACTTCCCTGTTGTAGCTCCTAACCAATTAAGCCTTATGGATGTTGGTGCCAACCAAATTGCATCAATTGCGGCGTCCTCAATTCCTTTCCTCGAACACGACGATGCCAACCGTGCGCTCATGGGCTCTAACATGCAGCGTCAAGCTGTTCCGTTATTGCGTCCGAACGCACCCATTGTAGGTACCGGAATTGAACAACTCGTTGCCCGTGATTCACGCGTTTTAATTAACGCTGAAGGTACTGGTACTGTCGAATACGTAGATGCCAATGAAATCGTGATTCGTTACGACTGGAACGACCAAGACAAATTGGTAAGTTTTGACAGCGAGGTAACGCGCTATTCATTGACTAAATTCATGAAAACCAACCAGAGTACATGTATCAACCTCAAGCCAATCGTCCAAAAAGGCGATCGCGTAGAAAAAGGACAAGTGCTATGTGAAGGATACGCAACCCAATCAGGAGAGCTCGCGCTCGGTCAAAACTTGAAAGTGGCGTTCATGCCATGGAAAGGTTACAACTTCGAGGATGCGATTGTAATCTCTGAGAAAGTAGTTCGCGACGACATCTTTACTTCAATTCACATCGATGAGTATTCGCTCGAAGTCCGCGACACAAAACGCGGTATGGAAGAGCTTACCTCCGATATCCCTAACGTTTCTGAAGAGGCAACCAAAGACCTCGATGAAAACGGCTTGATCCGTATTGGTGCTGAAATCAAAGAAGGAGATATCCTTATTGGTAAAATAACACCTAAAGGAGAGACCGACCCATCACCAGAAGAAAAATTACTTCGTGCTATCTTCGGAGATAAAGCTGGCGATGTCAAAGACGCTTCTTTGAAAGCAGGTCCCTCTTTACGCGGTGTGGTTATCGAGAAAAAACTTTTCTCTCGTGCTGTTAAAGACCGCAAATCAAAATCTCAAGACAAACCTGTACTCGAGGCACTCGATGCAGACTACACCAGAGATTTTGCAGCACTTCGCGACAAACTCGTGGATAAATTGCTCGTTATCCTAGGAGAACACAAATCTGCCGGCGTATTTAACAACTTCAAAGAAGAGTTGATTAAAAAAGGCACCAAGTTTTCCAACAAAGCGTTGAGTGCACTTGATTACTCAATTGTCAATCCGCTCAACTGGACCGCAGATGCAGAAACCAACCAATTGATTTCTCGCGTTATCCACAACTTTAATATCAAAGCAAACGATCTTCTTGGGATCTACAAGCGCAAGAAATTCCACATTTCTGTCGGTGATGAACTCCCTGCCGGAATCGTGAAATTGGACAAAGTAGATGTCGCTAAGAAGCGCAAGCTTAAAGTCGGAGATAAAATGGCAGGTCGTCACGGAAACAAAGGTATTGTGGCCAACATCGTTCGCCAAGAAGATATGCCATTCCTTGAAGACGGAACACCTGTAGACATCGTCTTGAATCCGCTTGGTGTACCATCACGTATGAACCTCGGTCAGATCTACGAAACCGTATTGGCTTGGGCCGGTGAGAAACTCGGTGTTAAATTTGCAACACCTATTTTTGACGGTGCGAAACCAGAAGAAATCAACGAATGGACAGACAAAGCGGGCGTGCCGCGTTCAGGTAAAACGTATCTATACGATGGCGGAACCGGTGAGCGTTTCCACCAACCTGCTACTGTCGGTATCATCTACATGTTGAAACTTTCACACATGGTTGACGACAAAATGCACGCACGTTCTATCGGACCATACTCGCTCATTACCCAACAACCATTGGGTGGTAAGGCGCAGTTTGGTGGTCAGCGTTTTGGTGAGATGGAAGTATGGGCATTGGAGGCATTTGGTGCTGCCAATATTCTACAAGAAATCCTTACCGTTAAGTCTGACGACGTAATGGGTCGTGCAAAAGCATATGAATCTATTGTCAAAGGCGACAACATTCCAGAGCCAGGTATTCCTGAGTCCTTCAATGTCTTGCTCCACGAATTACGTGGCTTGTGCCTTAACGTTTCAATGGATTAATTCAAAATACTAACGTAAATAGTCGAGATCAAATGGCTTTCAAAAAAGAAACCCCAAAAAAGCAAAGCAGCTTCAATAAAATCACTATCTCCTTGGCTTCACCAGAAGTTATTTTGGAGCATTCTAGTGGAGAAGTTTTGAAACCAGAAACCATCAACTACCGCACCTATAAGCCGGAGCGCGATGGCTTGTTCTGTGAGCGCATTTTTGGACCAGTTAAAGATTACGAGTGTCACTGTGGCAAGTACAAACGCATCCGATATAAAGGAATCGTCTGTGACCGTTGTGGTGTAGAGGTAACAGAAAAGAAAGTACGCCGTGAGCGCATGGGACACATCTCTTTGGTGGTTCCAGTTGCGCACATCTGGTACTTCCGTTCACTTCCGAATAAAATCGGTTATTTGTTAGGTCTTCCTACCAAAAAACTCGATCAAATTATTTATTACGAGCGCTACGTTGTGATTCAACCAGGTGCGGTAACAGGTACAGACAAATGGGCAAATGTCAAAAAGATGGACTTCCTCACCGAGGAGGAATATCTTGACATTCTTGACCTCGAGCAAATGGCCAACAACCATTACCTCGATGATTCAGACCCGAATAAGTTCATCGCCAAGATGGGTGCAGAGGCACTTTACGATTTATTAGGTGGCTTGAACCTCGACCAAATGTCTTACGACCTTCGTTACCAAGCCGAGACTGAAACATCAGTTCAACGTAAAAACGAAGCGCTTAAGCGTCTACAAGTTGTAGAAGCCATGCGCGATTCTCAAAAACGCATTGACAACCGTCCTGAATGGATGATTGTCAAGGTTGTTCCGGTAATTCCGCCTGAATTGCGTCCTTTGGTTCCACTAGATGGTGGTCGTTTTGCAACTTCTGATCTCAATGACCTCTATCGTCGTGTGATCATTCGCAACAACCGCTTGAAGCGCTTGATCGAAATTAAAGCGCCAGAAGTCATTTTGCGCAATGAAAAGCGTATGCTCCAAGAGTCTGTAGATTCACTTTTCGATAACTCTAGAAAATCTTCAGCGGTTAAAACAGAGTCTAACCGTGCGCTTAAATCACTCTCTGACTCACTTAAAGGTAAACAAGGTCGTTTCCGTCAAAACTTACTTGGTAAGCGCGTTGACTACTCAGCACGTTCGGTAATTGTTGTTGGTCCAGACCTCAAACTCCACGAATGTGGTTTACCAAAAGATATGGCCGCTGAACTCTACAAGCCGTTTATCATTCGCAAAATGATTGAACGCGGTATTGTAAAAACGGTCAAATCTGCCAAGAAAATCGTCGACCGCAAAGAACCGGTTGTTTGGGATATCCTTGAAAACGTATTAAAAGGTCACCCAGTCTTATTGAACCGTGCACCAACGCTTCACCGTTTGGGTATTCAAGCTTTCCAACCAAAACTCATTGAAGGAAAAGCAATTCGTTTGCACCCGCTTGTTACTACCGCGTTCAACGCCGACTTCGACGGTGACCAAATGGCAGTTCACTTGCCACTTGGCAATGCTGCAATTTTGGAAGCCCAAATGCTCATGTTGGCATCCCATAACATCCTCAATCCTGCAAATGGTGCGCCTATCGCTGTACCATCTCAGGACATGGTCTTGGGTCTGTACTATATTACCAAAGGGAAGCGCACTACTGAAACCGAAATCGTAAAAGGTGAAGGCGGTATTTTCTATTCTCCTGAGGAAGTCATCATTGCCTACAATGAAGGTAAACTTGATTTGCATGCGCACATCAAAGTTAAAACCTATGACCTCGGTCAAGACGGACAACCAACCCTCATGATGGTTGAAACGACTTGTGGCCGCGTGATGTTCAACAACAAAGTGCCGCGCCAAGTTGGTTTCATAAACGACGTCATGACCAAAAAAGCACTCCGCGATATCATCGGCGAAGTATTGAAAGTTTGTGGAACTTCTCGCACAGCTCAATTCCTCGATGATATCAAGCAACTTGGTTACGAGATGGCCTTCAAAGGCGGTCTATCATTCAACCTAGACGACATCATCATTCCTAAAGAAAAAGAAACACTTGTACTCAAAGCTGAGAACGAAGTGAAGGAAGTCATGATGAACTACAACATGGGTCTGATCACCAACAACGAGCGCTACAACCAAATCATTGATATCTGGACGCACACAAATTCACGTCTTACCCACACGCTCATGGAACAACTCAAGAGCGACCGTCAAGGCTTCAACTCTATCTACATGATGTTTGATTCCGGTGCACGTGGTTCCAAAGAACAAATTCGTCAGTTATCAGGTATGCGTGGTTTGATGGCGAAGCCGCAAAAATCAGGTGCTACCGTTCAAGAAATTATCGAAAACCCGATTTTGTCCAACTTTAAAGAAGGACTATCGATTCTCGAGTACTTTATTTCAACGCACGGTGCACGTAAAGGTTTGGCCGATACTGCCCTCAAAACAGCAGATGCTGGTTACCTTACCCGTCGTTTGGTGGATGTCGCACAAGATGTCGTCATCAATTCCAACGATTGTGGAACCCTTCGTGGTATAGTAGCAACCGCGCTCAAGAAAAACGACGAAGTTGTAGAACCACTTTACGATCGTATTTTGGGTCGTACTTCGGTCCACGACGTTTACATGCCAGATTCAGATCAAATTATTGTTCAGGCAGGTGAACTTATTTCCGAAGATGTGGCAAGAGCTATCGAGAAAGCTGGTATCGAAGAAGTTGAAATCCGTTCTGTACTGACTTGTGAAATGCGCCGTGGCGTATGTTCGAAGTGCTACGGACGCAACCTTGCTAATCACCGCTTGGCACAAATCGGTGACTCCGTTGGTGTGATCGCTGCGCAGTCTATCGGTGAGCCTGGTACACAGCTTACGCTCCGTACTTTCCACGTCGGTGGTACGGCCTCGAACATTGCCGATATTTCTGATCTCAAGGCAAAAGCGAACGGTAAACTCGAAATTGACGAACTCCGCACCATTGAACGCAAAAATGCCGATGGCACCGAGCGTGTAATTGTGGTGGGTCGTTCGGCTGAATTGCGCATTACCGACGAAAAAACAGGAATTGTGGTCATGACTGCAAACGTTCCTTACGGTTCAGACCTCATGGTCAAAAACAACACCAAAATCAAAAAAGGTGATGTCATTTGTAAATGGGATCCATACAACGCACTGATCATTGGCGAAGTAGCTGGTAAGGTTGTATTTGACGGCATCGTTGAAAACATCACCTACCGCGAAGAAGTCGATGAGCAAACAGGCTTTACTGAAAAGGTAATTATCGAATCGCGCGACAAGAAGAAGTCGCCAGCGATCCATATTATCGATCCAAAAACCAAAGAAGTACTTCGCGAATATTCTATTCCAGTCAACGCGCACATTTCGGTTGCCGAAGGCGATAAAATCGTTGCTGGTGATATCCTCGTGAAAATCCCACGTTCAGCAGGTAAAACCGGAGATATTACCGGTGGTCTTCCACGTGTAACTGAATTATTCGAAGCGCGTAACCCTTCTAACCCGGCAGTTGTTTCCGAAATCGACGGTACAGCTACTTACGGAACAGTTAAACGCGGTAACCGAGAAATCATTATTACTTCTAAGCTTGGTGAGGTTCGCAAGTATTTAGTGCCACTTTCTAAGCATATCCTTGTTCAGCAAAACGATTACGTTCGTGCCGGACAACCGCTTTCCGATGGCGCCATTACACCAAACGACATCCTCAATATCGAAGGACCAACTAAAGTTCAAGAATACATCGTTAACGAAATCCAAGAAGTATATCGCTTACAGGGTGTAAAAATCAACGACAAACATTTTGAAGTCATTGTACGTCAAATGATGTTGAAAGCCGAAATCATTGAGTCAGGCGATACCCGCTTCCTCGAAGGTCAAAGCGTTCACAAAGCAGATATCATGGAAGCCAACGACGAACTCTTTGGTCAAATGTTTGTGACCGATGCAGGTGATTCAACAGAACTTCACAAAGGTCAGTTGGTGAGCGTACGTCGTTTGCGCGATGAAAACTCAAGACTCAAGCGTGAAGACAAGCAACTCGTAGAAGCCCGCGAAGCCATGCCAGCGACTTCAACACCATTGTTGCAAGGTATTACCCGCGCTTCCCTACAAACGCAGTCTTTCATCTCTGCGGCTTCTTTCCAAGAGACAACCAAAGTACTCAACGAAGCGGCTATCTCAGGAAAAGAAGACCATTTATTGGGCTTAAAAGAAAATGTTATTGTAGGTCACCTTATTCCAGCCGGAACAGGTGTGCGCCACTTCCAAAACCTCATCGTTGGTTCGAAAGAAGCCTACGAAGAACTTATGGAAGATGCACAATAAGCACATTTAAAACATAAAAAAGGCGGCCAAATTGGCCGCCTTTTTTATGCGCCAAAAAGCGCCGGTTTTGTTTGGATTTATTCAGGAAATTCTTCCCCAATTCGGTCTATTTTTCAAGACTTCACGTAAGGCTAAATTCAAGTGCCGGTTCTTTTCATGGATAAGTGTGGGGTCTTCATCGAGAATACTTCTTGCATTTTCTCTTGCAAGCTGTACAATTTGACCATCGCGGGCTAAATCGGCAATTTTGAGTGCAAGTGCGCCACTTTGTTGGGTTCCCATCAAATCTCCAGGACCTCTCAATTGAAGATCCACTTCAGCTAATACAAATCCATCGTTGCTACTCACCATGGTGTCCATGCGCTTTTGGGCTTCTTTCGAAATCCCATCTCCGGTCATTAAAATACAATAAGATTTTTCGGCACCGCGCCCAACTCGGCCGCGCAATTGGTGTAATTGAGATAGTCCAAAGCGTTCTGCACTTTCAATGACCATTACTGAGGCATTCGGTACGTTAACACCAACTTCAATGACAGTAGTGGCAACCATAATGTGCGCCTCGCCATTTACAAAAGTTTGCATGGCAGCGTCTTTATCGGCAGGTTTCATTTTACCATGAACCATTGTAGTTTGGAAACCCAACGGCTTAAAGTAGTTTTCAATTTGGGCCAAACCGTCCTCCAGATTTTTAAAATCGAGTTTTTCGGATTCTTGAATCAGCGGGAAAACAATATAGGCTTGCCGGCCTAACTGCAATTGTTCACGGATAAATACGTACAGTTTTTCTCTGTGATTTTCTCTTCTGTGGATCGTATGAATAGGTTTTCTTCCTGGTGGTAATTCATCAATAACAGAGACGTCTAGATCTCCATAAAAGGTCATGGCGAGCGTCCGAGGAATAGGAGTAGCTGTCATGACCAATACATGTGGTGGAATTGTATTTTTGCGCCACATTCGTGCTCTTTGTGCAACACCAAATCGATGTTGCTCATCTATAACAACTAGTCCGAGTGACTTGAACTGCACTGTATCTTCTAATAAGGCATGTGTGCCTATTAGCAAATGTATCGAACCATCGCGCAAACCTTCGTGGATGCGTTCTCGCTCACTTTTCTTGGTTGAACCTGTTAAAAGCGCTACTTGGAGATCCATTTTTGCCAAAAGTTCGCAAATTCCAATAAAATGCTGATTGGCTAAAATTTCAGTGGGTGCCATTAATGCTCCCTGTAGTCCATTGCCGATGGCCAACAATAAACTCAGTAATGCCACTAATGTTTTTCCGCTTCCGACATCGCCTTGTAACAAGCGGTTCATATGGCTTCCTGCTGCGAGGTCTTTTCTGATTTCTTTAACAACGCGCTTTTGCGCATTTGTCAGTTCGAACGGCAGGTGATTTTGGTAAAACACATTGAAAGCGTCACCGACTTCTGCCAGCGAAAATCCTTTGAGTTTCTGTTGCCGAGCGCCTTTTCGCAAAAGAAGTTCGAGTTGTAAGAATAAAAGCTCCTCAAATTTGAGCCGATAGCGTGCTACTTTGATTAATGTTTCTGAACTCGGTTGATGTATTTCTTTTAGTGCTTGACCACGACTCAATAAGTTTAAATCTGTGATTAAATAGCCGGGTAGATTTTCAGGAATTTGACCGGCAACTTGTTCTAAAAGGACTCCAATTAATTTGCTGAGTCCTTTGCTGCCGAGTCCTTTGTGTTGGCACTTTTCAGTGCTTGGATAAAAGGCTTCGTAGCCGATTCGACTCATGCCAGGCACCACTTTTAGCAGTTCGGGGTGGGGAATATTCCAATTGTTTTGAAAAAACTTAGGTTTGCCAAATACAATAAACTCATCTTGAATATTGAGTTTGCTCTTTATCCATTGTATGCCTTGAAACCAGACGAGGTCGATGTAGCCGGTGCCATCTGAGAAGCGAGCATGTAGTTTTTTATTTCGCCCACTACCCATTTCGCCGATATGCGTGAGTTTGCCTTTGAGCTGCACATATTGATCCTCAGACGAAATGTGTACGATATCGTGAAAGGTACTGCGGTCCTGGTAGCGATAAGGAAAATGGAACAGGAGATCTTGGAAGGTATAAATACCGAGTTCTTCTTGCAATGTTTGCGCTTTTTGCGGCCCGACCCCTTTGAGGTAGGCAATGGGTGTAGCAAGTAGCGCATTCATGGCTGGGAATTATTTCCAGTAGCCCATTTTATTGAACTTTTCGATGCGTTCGTTGATGCGTTCATCTGGTTTTTTGGCATCGAGTTCAGTGAGGTAGGTCTGTAATTTTCCGCGTAAGATTTCAAACATGCCTTCTTGGTTGCGGTGAGCGCCGTTGCTTGGCTCCGAAATAACGTCATCTACCAAGCCGTTTTGTTTCATGTCGGTAGAAGTCAATTTGAGTGCAGATGCAGCAATTTCTTTGTAGTTCCAGGATCTCCACAGAATAGAAGAACAACTTTCCGGTGAAATAACAGAATACCATGTATTCTCGAGCATGACTACTTTGTCGCCAACGCCAATTCCCAAGGCCCCTCCAGAGGCGCCTTCGCCGATAATGACACAAATGACAGGTACTTTTAAACGCATCATTTCGTAAATATTACGGGCAATAGCCTCGCCTTGCCCACGTTCTTCGGCCTCGAGGCCTGGAAATGCGCCTGGCGTATCAATAAACGTTACTATAGGTTTATTGAATTTCTCTGCCAGTTTCATGAGGCGCAAAGCCTTGCGGTACCCTTCTGGGTTAGGCATCCCAAAATTGCGATATTGACGCATTTTGGTATTGATTCCTTTTTGTTGGCCGATAAACATGACGGTGCGGCCGTCAAGCAGTCCGAACCCACCAACCATGGCTTTGTCGTCTTTGACGTTGCGGTCGCCGTGTAATTCTTGAAATTGGCCGTTTGTAAGGGCGTTGATATACGCTAGCGTGTAGGGTCTATCAGGGTGTCTGGACAATTGTACGCGCTGCCATGGGCTTAGGTTGGCAAAAACCTCTTTGGTTTTGGTGGCAAGTACGGCTTCTAACTCGGCAATTTTATCCTGCATATCCACCTCCGTTTGACTGGCTAATGCGCGGGTTTGTTCAATTTGTTCTTCGAGTTCGCGTAGTGGTTCTTCAAAATCCAAGTAAGTAGTGCTCATAGTTATTCGTTTCGTTCGACAAAAATACGGATTTTCGGCAATTGCTTATCTTTACAACATGATCTTGTATCCACCTGCCAAAATCAACCTCGGACTGCACATCTTGGCTAAACGTCAAGATGGTTACCACGAAATTGAAACCATCATGGCAGAAGTACCTGTCTTTGACGTTTTGGAAATAAGCGAAGAAGATCAAGATGTATTCCTGCAAACGGGAATTCAAGTCCCTTCTGATGACAAACCGAATCTTTGTCAACAGGCGGTACAACTATTGCGAACAAAAGTTAATTTTCCTAAGGTTCGAATTCACCTTCGTAAGCAAATTCCCATTGGTGCCGGACTCGGTGGTGGGTCAGCCGATGCCAGCCATACGTTACTTGGTCTTAATTCGCTTTTCAATTTGGGTTTGTCGTTTAAAGAACTCGAAGAGTTGGCAGGTCAGCTTGGCAGTGACTGCGCATTTTTTATTCGTGGAGGCCTTCAATTGGCTAAAGGACGTGGCGAGTTACTCGAAATACTACCTCCGTTTGAGCGACAGGTGCGTTTGGTACTTTGCAACCCGCAAATTCATGTTTCAACCGCTTTGGCTTATAGTGGTGTCAGCCCAAATGCTTCCCGACTATCAATTGCCGACTTAATTAGTGCGCAAAATATCAATTTACTTCAGAACGATTTTGAATCAAGTGTTTTCCAAAAATATCCGGCAATTGCACGGATAAAAGAAGAACTCAAAAATGCAGGCGCTTTCTATACGGCTATGTCAGGGAGTGGTTCTTCGGTTTTTGGCTTGTATGAAATAGATCAGCATTTCAACCTGAGTTCCATGGTTCAGCAATCCATCATTTATAATGGTGTCTGGGATTTTTAAAGGGCATATACCTGCTTTTCCTTCTTTTTCTTTTCAAATAGCACAATCAAATTAATATTGAATTTATTTGGTTTAGAAATATTTTTATATTTTTGAAGTTGTCAATCTGACACTAAGTATTATTAACCTATTAATTAATTAAGTATGAAGAAAATTTTTACACTTTTAACTGCTCTTGTTATGGGAGCTGTTGCCTACGCACAATTTCC
>JBJTNX010000054.1:0-6950 GCA_046074325.1 Sphingomonadales bacterium | reverse complement strand
AACTGGTGTCTATAAATTGAGTCGGGTTGAGGTAAAAAATCATAGAGTAAAAATAGTGCTTTTCGTATCTTTGCAACTATGGAAGCACAAAAAGACCGCCTCAAAGACCTCATCTCACACGCAAAAGAATACGGATTCGTTTTCCCATCTTCAGAAATTTACGACGGGCTCGCCGCCACCTATGACTACGGTCAGCTTGGCGCCGAACTTAAAAACAATATCAAAACCTATTGGTGGAAAGCAATGGTGCAACTCCATGAAAATATCGTCGGGCTCGACTCCGCCATTTTCATGCACCCAACTACCTGGAAAGCTTCCGGGCACGTAGATGCCTTCAATGATCCGCTCATCGATAACAAAGATTCCAAAAAACGCTATCGTGCCGATGTCTTGCTTGAGGAGCACATCGAGAAAATCCGACAAAAAATAGAAAAAGAAGTCGAAAAAGGTCAAAAACGCTTTGGTGAGGCATTCGATGCTGTACAATTTAGGGCTACCAATCCCAACGTACTACGCAACCAAGAAAAAATCGAGCAAATCGAGACCCGCATGAAAAATGCCCTCGAACAAAACGACCTCGAAGCCGTGCGCCAACTTATTATAGACCTTGAAATCGTTTGCCCAATCTCAGGCTCCAAAAATTGGACAGAAGTGCGGCAGTTCAACCTGATGTTCTCTACAGAACTTGGGTCAGTTGCCGGCGACGCCAGCACCATTTATTTGCGTCCAGAAACTGCCCAAGGTATTTTCGTGAATTTCCTAAATGTGCAGAAATCAGGCCGTATGAAAATACCATTTGGCATTGCCCAAATCGGAAAAGCATTCCGCAATGAAATTGTTGCACGTCAGTTTATTTTCCGCATGCGCGAATTTGAACAAATGGAAATGCAATTTTTTGTCAGACCAGGCGAAGAAATGAAATGGTACGATTACTGGAAAAACCTGCGCACCAAATGGCATCAAAACTTAGGCATGGGCCCAGAACTTTACCGTTTCCATGATCACTTAAAGTTAGCACACTACGCCAATGCTGCTTGCGATATTGAATACAATTTCCCGATGGGCTTCAAAGAACTCGAAGGCATACACTCCCGCACTGACTTCGACCTTAAACAGCATGAACAATATTCGGGCAAAAAATTGCAGTTTTTTGATCCAGAACTCAACCAAAGTTATGTTCCTTATGTCATCGAGACCTCTGTTGGCCTAGACCGCATGTTTTTAGCTGTACTCAGCGCCGCCTACCAAGAAGAAACCCTCGAAGACGGTACGGAACGCGTTGTACTCAAAATTCCTGCCGTGTTGGCACCATACAAAGCGGCAATATTGCCACTCATTAAAAAAGACGGCTTGCCAGAAAAAGCGCGCGAAATCATGGCTCAGCTTCAGCTAGAGTACAGCGTTCAGTACGACGAAAAAGACTCCATTGGCAAACGTTACCGCAGACAAGATGCCATTGGAACGCCATTCTCTATCACCGTTGATCACCAAACCTTAGAAGACAACACTGTCACTATCCGAGACCGCGACACCATGACCCAAGAGCGCATTCAAATCAGCGAACTCGAGGCAGTCATTGCCGCCAAGGCAAGTTGGAAACGCATATTAGCTGACCTGCTTTCGTGAGAAGCCTTGTATTTTTTCTGTTTTGTGCTATTCTAGCCACTCCTAGCATAAAGGCTCAATTCATTCTCAATCAAAAAGGAGAGGCATTTGGAGATTTGCCATTTTTCAATGCCGAACTCATCGCTGCATCGCACATAGAACGCATTAGTGGTTTTTATACCTATAAAAAAGGAGACGAAGCTTTCAAGCCGAGCGCAGACCGTTTTGAATACCGTTTCAATACAAAAGGGCAGCTCATCTCTAGTATGGAAATCGTTCAAAAGGGAAGCACAAAGGATAGTACTTTTCATCATTACAAGTATTTTGAAAATGGCCTGATCCAAATGCACCGTTATGCCGCGTATGGCGGGGCGCTTTGCGAACACTATCAATACGACTCTCTTGAGCGCCTCATTAGCATTGCCTTATACCGCGACATCTACGACCACCGCAAAGACACCTTGATTTCTTCGGTAAAAATGCGCACCGAGACCTTCCGTTATCATTTAGATGCCAAACAAAATTATACCCGTTACAACAATTACCAAAGACCCTATCTTGAAGTGAGTTCCATATTTAATCCCGACGGGTATCTCACTCAAGAACAAACCTATTTTCGAATTTCACAAACGACCCAAACCACCTTTTTTACTTACAACGAAACTGGTTTACTCGCCAAAAAATCCTTGCTGCAAAGCGAGAATGCCACACCCATCGAAGAATGGCGTTACCGCTATGACCAATGGGGAAACCTCATTGAGATACATCTTTATAAAGAAGGTATACTCAAGACCGATTACCAAATTGTTTACGACTATAAAACCGGTTTTCTAGGGTCCTTGATTCTCAAAGACGTGGCCAACAATCAGTTGCGCATATTGCGTTTTACCAACTATTCCTATTACCCAAAACAATAAGAACTTCGTTAAAAATTTCTTAAACTGTTTATTTTTAAGAAATTTGGCATAAAATTTAGGTAAGCAACCGAAATTCATTTTTATGAGAAATAGCTACTTCCTTTTGCTCTTTGCAATTAGTGTAACCACCGCCACTGCACAACATGTCAATTACAATAGTTCCAAATGGTTTTGGGGCTTTAATTATGGTGCGACCTGGCACAGCACAGATATCGATTTTGAACGCTATAATGGTTGGGGCCTAACCCTTGGAAGATCTTACAATTACGATTACGGGCGTGGTTTGTCTTTTGACCTGCGCGGACGTTTCCTTTCTGGTCAATGGTACGGCCAGGACCAAACAGTTTCGACGCTTACAGCTAATTCTAACCCACTCCTTGCCTCCTATTTAACCGGTGCAAATCAGTATGTACACAACTTTCGTTCAGATGTACGCGAACTCGATCTTGAATTGGTGTTGCACGCAGGTCGCTTGCGCGAGCGCACTGGTTTCGATCCCTACATTTTTGGTGGAATAGGTCTTACTTGGCAGCAAAATTGGACCGACGCATTCGATACACTTGGTATTTATAATTACAATGCATTAGACGCATCACTCCCAGCGAATACACAGCTCGTGGGTGTACTAGACGACGTCTATGAAACAAGAATTGACGGCTTGCAAAACAACGATTGGGCTGTAAATTGGATGCCCAGCTTGGGCTTTGGTTTGGCTTATCACAAAGGTCGCGTGAGTTTTGGCGTAGAACACAAAACCACTTTTACAATGGCCGATTCTTTCGACGGATTGGTTTCCATGGATCCGCGCCCCAAAAACGATTGGTATCATTACACCTCTGGTTTTATCCAAATTCACTTCAAGGGAAGAGAAAGCACAACTAAACCGCCAAGAGAAAATACAAACACAGTCACCAACATCAATAACTTCACCCAAAATTGTCCGCAGCCAATCATTAGTGTGGTTGGGCAACCTCAGACAAGTGTTTCTGTTTCAAGCCTGATGCTTCGGTTTGACCTTGCCAACGTGAGTACTTCGCAAGAAATACAGCTCATCAATGCGCAAAACCAATCTTTACCTTTCAATTTCAATCCGCAAACAGGCCGATTAGAGGCGTTGGTCAACCTCGTTCCGGGCATCAATACTTTTACCATAACGGCAACAACGGCATGTGGTTCCAAAACGCAATCCTTGCAAATTGAACAAATAGCGTGTCAATTGCCAACCGTTCAAATCATGAACAACGGGCAAACAAATACAACTGTTCAACAAGCTAGCTTTGCACTTAGCGCTACGCTCAGCGGGCAACTCAATGCAAGTCAGATTCAGGTACTACACAACAATATGGCAGCCAATGGCTTTAGCTATAATCCTAACAATGGTTTATTGCAACGAACCCTATCTTTGACACCAGGTGTGAATATCATCCGTATCAATGCCAGCAACGGTTGTGGTAGTGCATTTGATCAGTTGACTATCAATTACGATGACTGTCGTACACCTCAACTTTCTTGGTTGCAGCCCAATGCTCCAGGCACAACAACCAACCAAGCCAGTTTCAATTTACGCGCCACCTTAAATGGTTCTACCAACGGAGGTCAGCTGCTTGTTTTGCACAATAATATTGCGGTGACCAATGCGCAACTCAACGGAACAACCATCACAGCAACTGTGAACCTCAGCCCCGGGCTAAATAATTTTCAGGTGCGCTATACCAACCCTTGCGGTACAGATCAGATCAACAGCTCGATTAATTTCCAAAACTGTACGCCGCCAACCATTGCCATTACCAGCCCTGTTGTCAATTCAACACTCAACAATGCAGCATTGAGATTAAGAGCCACCATTAGCAACGTCAGCAGCAGAAACAACATTAAAGTGATATTCAATGGCATAGAACAAAATGGCTTTTCTTTTGCAAATGGCCTGCTTGAACTCAATGCACAATTGTTATTAGGGGTCAATACAATCACCATTACCGGCACCAACGATTGTGGCTCAGACGTTGAAACCTTCAGTTATACCTTTGACGACTGCCAAACACCGGCAATCAATTTACAAAGCAACCTCAGCAACTCGAGCAGCACCAATCCTATCGTAGTAAGCAACAACAACTTTGCGTTCTTTGCGACGCTACAGAATATGCCCAATCAGAATGGACTGAGTGTCACCAACAATGGCATGTCAGTGCCTTTCCTGTATGCAAATGGAACTTTAACGTCCAACATTTCATTGCAAAATGGAATCAACCAGATTGTAGTGTCAGCAGTGCGTACTTGCGGACAAGCAAGCCAAACAATTTATGTCCGTTACAACAATTGTATTGCACCTCAAATTACCCTGCTTCAGCCCTCCGCAAGTGGTACAACAACCAGTGCGTCAAACCTGAATTTTGTAGCTGCCGTGAGTCAGATTAGCAATAGCTCAGATATTCAAGTCAAATTGAATGGTAGCAACGTGCCATTTAACTGGAATAACAACCAAGTATCGGCTACACTCAACCTCGTTCAGGGCAACAACACAATTCTGGTTCAGGCCGCCAACACCTGTGGCAACGATACAAAGACCATTCAAATCAATTATGTGCAATGTCAGGCGCCACAAATTACCACCACTGCCGCTATTCCTAATGGCGCCACCACAACTAATGGCGCTGTTGTGTACACCGCTACGTTAACCAATACTTTTGCCAATCAAATTCAATTGACAGTAAATGGACAAGCACAAAACTTTAGCTTCAGCAATAACCAATTAGCTGCAACGATTAACTTGCAACAAGGCGTCAACCAAATCAATTTGGTGGCAACCAATAGCTGCGGAAGCGATATCGAAAATTGGAATATTACTTATCAACCTTGTACTGCGCCTGTAATCAGCGGTACCAGTCCAGCGGCTAACTTCCAAAGTGCAGATCAAACCATTAATGTCGCTGCGCAAATCAGTCAGGTTACCAATGCCAATCAAATTAGCTTATTGCTAAATGGTACAGCCACCAATTTCAATTACCAAAATGGAGCGCTAAGTGCCACCATTCAGTTGAGTAATGGCATAAATTCGATAGCGCTGAGCGCAAGTAACAATTGCGGAACTGACATTCATGTTTGGACCATCAGCTATTCACCATGTATTGCACCTCAGATCAATTTGAGTAATCAGAACATCAATGGTACTACGGTAAGTACTTCTGCACTTTCATTAAGTGCGCAACTAATTGGCCTGAGTGCAAATCAAGTAATGGTCTCATTAAATGGCCAAATTGGTCAACCATTTTCTTTACAAAATCAAAGTTTCACAGCGTCTTTGAATTTACAACCGGGTCCGAATACGATTGTTATTCAAGGAAAAAACGACTGCGACCGAACAACTCAAACACTGCTTGTTAATTACGTGCCGTGCGTTGCGCCACAAATTCAATTTGGTCAAGCAGCTGGTGCAAGCACCAACCCAACTTTCCAATTTAGTGCTGGTATAAGTGGCATCAGCAGTGCTCAAAATGTGAATTTATTGCTCAATAATGTAGTTCAGCCTTTTGGTTATCAAAACGGCACCCTTACCGCAACGCTACAGTTAGCAAACGGCGCAAATTTGGTCACGCTTGCTGCCCAAAACAATTGCGGGTCATCGTCAGAGTCCATTACATACACTTACACGGCACCTTGCGTTCAGCCTAGTATTGATATTACCAGTCCTTCAGCAGGATTGTTTGGACAAAGTAATCCAGATATCATATTAACAGCTACTGTAACGCAAATTTCATCCGTGAGCGGAATTGAAATCCTTAACAACGGAAATGCCATTTTAGGGGCTTCGCTCATTGGCAATCAGTTGAGTGTGCCAATGACCTTACAAGCAGGGATCAACAACATCTCAATCTCTGCGACCAACACCTGTGGTAGCGACATCGAACAACGCGAAGTACGTTACGAGCCTTGTAGCGTACCACAAGTTATTCACAACATGGATCCGAGCGGACACACGACCGACCAATCTATTTTCACCTACAATGCGCAAATTGTCAACTACACGGCAAACATGATGATTACTTTTAGCATGAATGGTGAACTCCTCACCGGTTTCAGCAATAACTTGGGTAATATTCTAGCAGAGGTGAGTTTACAACCAGGGCTCAACACCCTTGTATTAACAGTTACAAATGATTGCGGAACAACAACAGATACGTATCTAGTTACTTATGATGGCAGCGGCCAAGGTTTGATGACCAATCCAAACGGAAATAAACAACAAGAAGGCAAGCAAGATCAGTTCTCTACACCCAATAAAGTGAACACGCCTGTTGCGCCAAAACCAACGCCGGCACCGACCACACCCAAACCGGTAACACCAAAACCAACACCGGCACCGACCACACCCAAACCAGTAACACCAACACCGGCACCAACCACACCCAAACCAGTAACGCCGAAACCAAC
>JBJTNX010000053.1:0-4612 GCA_046074325.1 Sphingomonadales bacterium | reverse complement strand
TGACGAAGCCATGTTTATCGACCAAGATTTCTTACGTGCTCTTGAATATGGCATGCCGCCGACAAGTGGTTTAGGAATCGGAATGGATCGACTCATCATGTATTTAACGAACAATCCATCCATTCAAGAAGTCTTATTTTTCCCGCAAATGCGCCCAGAAATACAGACCCCAAAAGTGCAGCTCAATGAGACCGAAACTGCTATTTACCAAAGAATGCAACAAGCCTCTCAAATGTTACTTGGCGAGCTTAGGGCAGAATTTGAGATCAGCAATAAGTTGTGGGATACCTCTATTAAAACCTTGACAAAAAATCAGTTACTGAGCGTTTTTAAAGAAAATGACCTATTGTTCGTAAAAGTGAACGCTTAAATATATCTCTTTGTAAATTCCCACAAGACAATCCCGGCACAGACACTCACGTTCAAGCTGTGTTTGGTGCCAAATTGCGGGATTTCAATGATGTAATCAGCCATGTCGAGCGCCTCTTGCGCAACGCCATCTACCTCATTGCCAAAAACCAGCACAAAGCCATTGCCCGCTAAACCGTGGATGTCTTGTAAGAGCGTTGTTTGGACGGCCTGCTCAACCACGCAAATCTTGTATCCTTTTGCTTTGAGTTGTTCGAGTGCTTCTAACAATGATGGCTCATACTGCCACTCAACGGTTTGCGTAGCGCCCAATGCTGTTTTGTGGATCTCGCGGTGTGGAGGCTGAGCAGTGATGCCACATAAAACCAGACGCTCGACATTAAAGGCATCGGCTGTTCTAAAAAAAGCGCCAATGTTGCTCAGTGAGCGTATGCTATCGAGCACCACAACCAATGGAAATTTAGGCTGTGCTTTATAAGTTTGCTCGTCTGGGCGTTCGAGCTCCCAGAGCTTGAGTTTTTTAGTGGGCTTTTCTGACATTTATAGCTCAAAAATACTGCTAAATTGTGGAAAAAATGAGTAAAAGGCCGGGCTAAAAAGGCCTATCTTTACTTCACAAAAGTAAAATCGTGTCCAAGCAAAGCGCAGAGAAAAGTTCCGAAACACCCTTGATGAAGCAATACAACCAAATCAAGGCAAGGCATCCAGACGCCATGCTCTTGTTTAGGGTCGGTGATTTCTATGAAACTTTTGGCACTGATGCAGTAAAAGCCAGTCGCATTTTAGGAATTATCCTCACCAAGCGCAAAAACGGTGCGGCTGCAGAGATGGAATTGGCTGGCTTTCCTCACCACTCGTTAGAAACCTACTTGCCTAAACTGGTGCGTGCAGGCCAACGCGTGGCCATCTGCGACCAACTCGAAGACCCCAAAATGACCAAAACGATTGTCAAGCGGGGCGTAACAGAACTCGTTAGTCCGGGTCTAGCTTTTAACGACCAAGTCCTCGATCAACGCAGCAACAACTTTTTATGTGCACTTCATTTGGACAAACAGGAGGTCGGGGCCGCTTTTTTGGATATCTCTACCGGCGAATTTCTTGTCGCCCAAGGCTCCGTGAGTTACATCGATAAGCTCATTAGCGGTTTTAGACCTGCCGAACTCATTTACCAAAAAAGTCAGACCAGCAAGATTCATGAACTTTTTGGCAACGACGCTTTTCATTTCAAGCTCGAAGATTGGGTTTTTGGATCAGATTTTGCCAACGAACAGCTCAATAAACATTTCGGAACCAAATCTTTAAAAGGATTTGGCCTCGATAACCAACAACTTGCCACCATAGCCGCCGGGGCTGTTTTTCATTACCTATCTGAAAACCAACAACAGCAACTCGGACACATCACCAGCATTGGTCAGATAGCTCCAGACCATTACATGTGGCTAGATTGCTTTACGGTTCGCAACTTAGAGCTCATTCATTCTCCACACGAAAACGCAAGTACGCTTGCACACATCCTCGATCAGACCAAAACCCCGATGGGTGGTCGTTTGCTCAAAAGATGGTTGGTTTTGCCGCTCAAAGAAAGACAGCCAATAGCGCAGCGTCATCAGGTTGTGTTGGCGTTAAAGAATGAAACTACGCTTCACTTTGAACTCGACGAAAGACTCCGAGAAATTGGCGATCTCGAAAGACTGATTTCTAAAGTTGCCGTCGGAAAAATCAACCCTAGAGAAGTTCAACATTTAAAACGCACCCTTCAGCAAATACAGCCGATTCATGCCTTATTGGGATCTGTTGATAACAAAAGTCTTCAAACCTTGCTTTCCAAGCTAGATGCCTGTTCACCACTCATTGACCTCATCGAGGGCAACCTCGCCCCAGAACCTGCCATACAAATTGGAAAAGGGCCTGTCATTAAAGATGGTCGCGATGCCCAGCTCGATGAATTGCG
This sequence comes from Sphingomonadales bacterium, assembly GCA_046074325.1. GTDB lineage: Bacteria > Bacteroidota > Bacteroidia > Flavobacteriales_D > Crocinitomicaceae > UBA952. The sequence goes on along the minus strand of JBJTNX010000053.1, from coordinate 2,292 downwards.
CAAGATTTCAACGAGTGGTAAAGATTACCTAGACCAAATTCAGGAAAGAGAAATTGAAGCGACCGGAATATCGAGCCTCAAAATTGCATTCAATAACGTATTCGGTTACTACATAGAAGTACGCAACACGCACAAAGATAAAGTGCCTGAAAACTGGATTCGCAAACAAACGTTGGTTTCAGCCGAGCGCTACATTACAGAAGAACTCAAAGATTACGAACAAAAAATTCTCGGCGCTGAAGAAAAAATCTTGCAAATCGAACAAAACCTCTACCAGCAACTTGTGTTTGCAATGGCTGATTTCATCGATCCGATTCAAAAAAATGCACAACTCCTAGCACAACTCGACTGCCTTTTTTCATTTGCAAAAGTGGCAACTGCCAATAACTATTGCCTACCAACGCTTACCGACGGCTTCGAACTCAGCATCAAAGAAGGGCGACATCCGGTAATAGAACAACGGTTGCCTATCGGTGAGCAATACATTTCAAATGACATCCATTTAGCCAATGATAGCCAACAAATCATCATGATAACCGGCCCAAACATGAGTGGTAAAAGTGCCATTCTACGCCAAACTGCACTAATTGTACTGATGGCCCAAATTGGTTCGTTTGTGCCGGCAAGTAGCGCGCAAATAGGAATTGTTGACAAAATTTTTACCCGTGTGGGGGCCTCAGACAACATTTCTTCGGGTGAATCCACATTTATGGTCGAGATGAATGAAACAGCAAGCATTCTCAATAATATTTCTGAACGCAGCCTGATCTTACTCGACGAAATTGGACGCGGCACCAGCACCTATGACGGCATCTCCATTGCATGGGCAATTGCCGAATTTTTGCACGAAAACCCTAAGGCAAAAGCCAAAACCCTTTTTGCAACACACTACCACGAACTCAATGAAATGGCCAAGCGTTTTGAGCGTATCCATAATTTTAATGTGAGTGTTAAAGAACTGGGAACCCAAGTTTTGTTTCTAAGAAAGCTCGAAAAAGGTGGTTCTGCGCACTCTTTCGGGATTCATGTTGCCAAGCTCGCCGGAATGCCTGCGCCAGTGGTTAAACGTGCAGAGTCTGTGTTAAAAGATCTTGAAGCTAGCCATGCTGCAGTGGGTGGTTCCAAACAGAAGAAATCCACCAAGCCAGCGGTAGAACAAATTAGTCAAGATGTTCAACTCAGCTTTTTTGCACTCAATGATCCTGTTTTGCAACAAATCCACGACGAACTCGTCCAGACAGACATCAATGCACTTACTCCTGTAGAGGCTTTGCTCAAGCTCAACGAAATAAAAAAACTAACTGGTGCATAGAATTCTATATATTCTTCTGGTCTTCATTTTTAGTGCTTGTTCACTTGAAGAAATTCAACCTGTTCATAACAAGCAACTCATTATTGCTCAAAACTTCATGAGTAGTGCGCAACAACAGATCTTGCAAAAAATAGCCAAACGAAAACGGATTCAACTCACTATCAAAAAATTGAGCGCACAGCAGATTCGCAAGGACCTTCAACAAAAACCCTGGGATCCTGGTTTCGATCTCATTATGCTGGACGGCATTTTTGAACAAGCGGTCATTGAGCGCCTTCCTTTCCAATACAAGGAACCACAATTTGCAATTATTCCACTGGGCGTATCCTATGTGCCAGATAGCGTTGTGAAAGTCAAACATTTTAAAGACCTCTCCTCAAAATATCTTTGGGCACCTGCCGATAATAAAGTCAAAGCCATCCTCAAACTTCATTTGGCTAATGCTTACCGCAAACGCGACACGCAAAAAAATGTGAAACAGGCTTACCTCGATTTACTTCGTGGATTCAAAGACCATGAACTCCAATTCGATACTTACCAACTCCAAAATACACTCTTACTTTGTCGTTTGGATACACACCTTCATTCGCTCAAAAAAGAAGTTAAACGACGCCTATTCACTTATGCGCTTCATGCGCCAACAGCCTATTATGCAGATTACATGGGTTTGTATATTATTGAGCAATGTTCAAGCTATCATCTTGCTAAAAAATTCGTACAATACCTTCACTACCGACAAGAACATCAAACCGCATTTCGAAATGCGTTTGGCTGCATCAAAAAGTCAAAAAAACAAAAACACACCCCCATTAAAGAATTGCTGAAGTATCGCGATAAATGACACCTATGTGACATTAAATCCTGAAGAGTTCATTAATTTTGTAAAAAAATTAACTATGTATCCAGCAGAACTTGTTCAACCCATGAAAGAAGACCTTACCAATGTAGGGTTTGAAGAATTACTAGATGCTGCTGCCGTA
>JBJTNX010000052.1:0-3446 GCA_046074325.1 Sphingomonadales bacterium | reverse complement strand
AGCTGCTGTGGGCCAAATGCAACTCCAACTCGCTGATTTTGCAACGGTTCAAGCAGCAGGAAATTATTCTGGTATCAACTGGGGAGCCATTGACAGCCGAGTCCAAGATCGCCAACGCAACCAACGCATGGGTGCCGATATCAGCACCACTATGCAACTAGGACAATTCTTTGGTAAGCAAGCGCGCGTTTCGTTGCCTTTCTATTATGGCTATTCAATTGGCGTTATCAATCCAGAATACGATCCTTTCAATCCAGATATCAAATTGTCTAATTATGACCTTGCTACCCGCAAAGAGCGCATGAAACTCGGACAAGATTTCACTGAACGCCGTTCGTATAACTTCACGAACGTTCGTAAAGAAGCAAAAGCTGGTACCAAACCACAATTCTGGAGCATCTCTAACTGGTCTGCCACCTACGCCTTTGCAGAAAACATCAAACGCGATTTCAATATCAAATCTGATATGACACGTACCTGGACGGGCGCGCTCAATTACAACTACACGTTTGCAGGTAAACCATGGGAACCATTTAAAAAGTGGGAGCCAGCACAAAAAAATCCTTGGCTCAAACCAATTAAGGATTTCAATTTGTACTACTTGCCTAAAAACATCACCTTCACCAACGACTATTCTCGCATTTACAACGAAAGACAAGTTCGTAATATCGTCGTACCAGACTATGACTTTGATCCCATTTATTTGAAACGCTTTGATTGGAATCGCAACTATCAAGTTGGTTATGACCTTACCAAAGCCTTCAAAACAACTTTTACTGCCAACAACCGCTCTATTTTTGAAGAAGGCAACCACGGCGTAGACCGCCGCACCAACCCAGAGGGCTATCAAGAGTTTTTGGATTCCATTCGCTCCCAAATGAACACCTTTGGTCGCACCATGGACTACACCCATAATTATTCTTTGAGCTATACCTTGCCGTTTGATAAATTACCAGTCACCTCGTGGCTTTCCTCTAATGTTAAATATTCGGGAACCTACAATTGGCAGCGCGCACCACTTGGACAAGCCGAATTTGGAAACACCATTCAAAACTCGCGTTCGATCAATATGACCGCACAGGGTAATTTGGTTACGCTCTACAACAAAGTCCCCTACTTCAAACGGGTGCTTGCCGATGGCAAAGGGGCCAAAACAAATTCGGCCAAAACTGGCGCTGGCGGAGCCCAGCCAGGAAAAGGTGGTCCACCCAAAAAACCTGAATTCAAGCCTAAAAAACCGCTCGAGGAAATGACCGAAAAAGAGCGCAAAGAATACGACCGACAACTTGCCAAGTTTGAGCGTAAACAAGCGCGCGAAGAAGCACTGAAAGCCAAAGAAAACGAAGAAATCAATCCTGTTCTTGGCACTTTGGCACGCTTGCTCATGAGTGTGCGCAGTATCTCAGGAACCTACACGCTCTCTGATGGCACCATGTTGCCGGGTTACAACCAAGAATCAAGCGTTCTCGGTATGAACGCCAATACACTTGGCCTCAGTTCTTTTGTTTTTGGCAAGCAAGCCTATGATATTTTTGGTCGCGAAACAGGCTATCATGTGGGCGAATACGCCCGTGATAACAGCTGGCTGGTGCAAAACGAAAACCTCAACAAGCAGTTCATGATCAATCATACTGCTAACCTGCAATTAAAGGCAACGCTAGAACCGTTCAAAGACCTCAACATCAACCTCAATGTGTCTCGCAACTTCAGCACCCAAGCAGGTGAGTTCTACCGTTGGAACCCAAGTACAGCAGCTTTTGAAAACCAAAGCCGTTTTGAAAGCAGTACTTTAACTTATACCACGATCTCCTGGGGCACCGCCTTTGCCAAAATGGACAGCTCTTTCCGCTCTCCAATTTTCCAACAAATGATCAACAACAGTCAGCAAGTTTCTCAGCTAATTGGTGCCACAAACGCCAATTCAAGTTCTTTGCCAAACGGCTACTACGACGGTTACTCAGCCACCCAGCAAGAGGTCGTGATCGGATCTTTCTTAACGGCCTACACAAATTCAGCGGTCAACAGTCAAAATATCAATCCAAGAAGTAACCTTCCTTTACCTAACTGGACGATCAACTACGCTGGCCTAAGCAAATTTGAATTTGCCAAAGACGTAGTCAAATCATTCAAGCTCAACCACGGCTACTCATCGTCTGTATCAGTAAACGGCATGCAAACCAATCTAAATGCTACGCTCGATGCCAACGGATCGCCAACCGCTTTTGACCTCAACAACAACTTTATTGCGCCAATGCAAGTACAAAACATTACCATAACCGAGCGCTTTTCGCCGCTTATAGGTATGTTGGCTACATGGAAAATCGGTAACAAAAACATCACCACCAATTTTGAGTACAAAAAAGACCGTCAAGCCACTTTGTCTCTCAATAACAATCAGGTTACAGAGACCCTTGGCCAGGAAATTGTTGTTGGTACCGTCATCAACGTACCTAAATTGAAATTGGTCAAGAGCGTTGATGCCAGCGACCTACTGATCAATGTGAATTTTTCTTTCAGAGACAACGCAACGGTGATTCGCAAAGTAGTTGAAAATACCAACATGGCCACCGCAGGACAAACTACCGTTAGTTTCAAGCTCGATGCCAACTATAAACTTAATGAATACCTGAGCGCTATTTTCTATTACGAACAGTTTATCAATACGCCAAAAGTTTCTTTAAGCTACCCAACAGGCAACCTTAAAACAGGTGTTACACTTCGTTTTGAACTCAATGGCCTCAAATAATCATTTAATTAGAGCGGCTGAACCAAAAGACGTCTTGGCCATCTTTGGACTCATCCAAGAACTCGCCACCTTCGAACGTGCACCAGAACAAGTCAGCAATACGCCTACGCAATTGCAAATCGATTTATTTGAAGACCGCATTTGTGAAGCACTTGTGGCAGAAAGCCCTGAAGGAAATGTCATCGGATTTGCACTTTACTATATTTCATACTCCACCTGGAAAGGTCGCTGCTTATACCTTGAGGATTTCTATGTGCTGGAATCCGAACGCAAGAAAGGCCATGGCCAAGCATTATTTGATGAAGTCGTTGCTACAGCAAAAAAATGGGGCGTTCGACGCATGGATTGGCAGGTGCTAGATTGGAATACAACTGCACTAAATTTCTACCGCCGCAACCACGCCACCCTCGACCCAGAATGGATCAACGGCCGTTTATTTTTTGAATAAACCGCAAGTTTTTTAAATTGTTGTCATCTTTATGAGGTGTTATCTGAAACCAACGTCCCTTCTTTTGAGCAAATCGTTGCGCAATTCGACCAAAAAATCTATGCGCTTTGTTGGTATCTTTTAAAGAACAAGCCCGACGCACAAGATTGCACCCAAGATATTTTTATTGCCATTTTTCAAGCATTGCCACAATTAAAAAATCAAGCAAGTCTGAGAAGTTGGATCTATCAAATTAGTGTGCGAAAATGCTAT
>JBJTNX010000051.1:0-5409 GCA_046074325.1 Sphingomonadales bacterium | reverse complement strand
ATAGAGTGTTTTACCGTCGGCACTTAAGGAAGGCTGCGTTTCCCAATTGGAAGTATTTACATTGCCCGGTAAATTGATGGGGGTAGTCCACCGGCCATTGATTTTCTCTGTTATAAACAAATCACAAGAACCTTTACCTGTTCGGTTGCCTCCGTAGTTGACGCCTGATGGATCTGTACAAGCCACAAAAATAATGGTTTTACCATCGCCCGAAATGGTTGGCGCGCCTTCGTTCCATGTTGTGTTGATGTTGCTCGGCATGGGTTTGGCGGCTCCCCAAGTACCCGATTGAGGGTCGTAATGAGAGGAGAAAAAATCTTCTTGTTCGTCTGGCTTTCCATCTTCAGTAAACGGCAACCTTCTGGTAAAAAGCAGTTGAAGTCCATCGACGGTAAGTGTGGGGTAATATTCTGGGAATACGGTATTGATTCCTTGCCCAGCATTTTGGGGTTTAAAAGATTTTGGTTGCTGCATTGAAGCAATTGAAAATTCAGCACAGGCCTTGATCTGATAAGCTTGGTTTTGCCATTTTTCGTTGGCGTTTGGATTATTTAGAAAAACTTGAATGGTTTGCAGCGCTTTTGTGTATTCTCCGATAGTGAGTTGGCAGACCGCTAAAAAAAAGTGTGTATTCCCGCTTATACTGTGTGTGGGGTCAATTTCTAAGGCCTTTTGATAGCAACTTGCAGCTTCGGCGTATTTTCTTTGGTATTCTAGAAATTCAGCTTTTAATAAATAGGCTTCCCAAAAATTGGCGTCTTTTTGAAGAGCAGCGTCGATGAGTTTGATCCCTTCTGAGTAGTTGGGGGCTCCCGTTTGCGGATTGCGCTGCGCAGTGGGCGCTTTTTGGGCTTGTTCAAATAGTTTTATCGCCTTTTTACTCGAAGTTGAGTAAGGAAATTGTGCGTAAATGTGGTGGCTTGAAAATAGGAGGAGGAAGAAAAGCAGGGAAAACCTCATGGAATTTGCATGTATTTATGCGTCTGTAACGAGATTTTCCACTTTTTGTTGCGTTTGATATATTCGATGATGAGGGGCAAAAAGCGCTCCTGCTTCTCCCACTCGGTTTGTAAAAACAATTCGCAGTTGGCTTGCACTTTTGCGGCATGTTGTTCGGCCCATTCAAAATCCGAAGGATGGGCAATGACAACTTTCAATTCGTTGGCTAAAGTATAGGCCTCTTCGATGGGAGCTTTGAATTTTTTTGGTGAGAAACAATACCAATCGATTTGCCCCTTGAGCGGATGCACCCCCGCCGTTTCTATTGCAAGCTCATATCCCTTTGCATGCAATGCACTGCAAAGCGCTTCAAGTGAATGCATAGTTGGTTCACCACCTGTAATGACGACAAAATCCGTAGGTGTTTTGGCAACTTCGGCAACAAGTTGGTCGACAGACATATATTGATTCGCAGAAATTTCCCAACTCTCTTTGACATCGCACCAGACGCAACCTACGTCGCAACCCGCCAAACGAATAAAATAAGCAGCACGGCCCGTGTGCTTACCTTCGCCTTGCAAGGTATAAAAGTGTTCCATAACGGGTAAGTGCGCTGCTGCTTTCATGCGGTAAAGTTACCTAAAATGTTATATTTGTTTTAAATACCTACTATGAAAGCACTTACTACCTGCCTCTTTCTTGTACTTCAAACCACTTTTTTTGCCCAACAAATTGGCAATTCCGGATTCGAAAATTGGGATAACCTTGGCTCAAACCAAGAGGAGCCTACGAATTGGTCTTCATTTAAAACAGCTACGGGTAGTTTTGCAGCGTTTGCTTCTAAGCAAATTGAACGTTCGAGTGCAGTTCGGCCCGGGGCCTCAGGGACTTACTGTGCGCGCATTTGGTCAAAAAGCACGCTGGGTATTATGGCAAATGGCGTTTTAACCACAGGGCGCATGAATATGGGAAGTTCAAATTTAAGTAGCCCAGATAATTACAATTATTCCGTCATTGGAGATGCGGCTTTTTCAGAGGCCCTGACCCAAGCACCTGATTCAATTGTTTTTTGGGCAAGATACACTGCCGGATCTTCCGAAAAAGCCGGGATGCACGCCTTGATTCACGACCAATTTTCGGTTCAAGATCCTGTGAATTCCGCATCTCAACCTTATATTGTCGCCGAGGCTGATTTACAGTTTTCGCCTACCAATAACGCTTGGCAACGCTTCTCTGTACCATTTGTATACACGGTGAACACAGGCTTAGCACCTAAGTTTATTTTACTCACGTTTACTACCAATCATATCCCAGGAGGCGGAAGCGCAAATGACGAAGTACTTATTGATGATGTCGAGCTGATATATAATACTGTTGGTCTTGCAAGTGAAGAGCAAGGCCATCATTATGGAATTTATCTTGATGCTGAAAACCAATTAATCCTGGATGGTTTTGAACAGCAAGAGCAAATCGAGATCTACCGCCTCAATGGTCAGTTAGTGGTTGCAAATAGCGCCGAGAAATTACAAGGATTTGCGCTTGGTTCGGGTTTTTATATCATCCGACATGCCGAGGCAGGTACCAAATTATATGTTCCTTAAGAAGTTTGAAGTGTGTAACGCAGCCAATTCATGGCGCCTAACACAGTCATTTCGAGGTTGCGTTGGCGCTGATCTCCAAATTGAAAACGTTTGGCAATAGTGCCGGTAGGCCCACTTAGTCCAACCCATACCAAACCTACGGGTTTTTCTGGTGTACCCCCGGATGGGCCCGCAACACCTGTTGTTGACAAACAGTAATCAACGCCTAAAATGCGACGCCCATTTGCGGCCATTTCAATTGCAACTTGTTCACTGACTGCGCCAAATTTTTCCAATGTTTGAGGACTGACCTGTGCAATTCTCATTTTTAGTTCATTTGAATACGTGAGCAATGCACCTTGGTAATAGGCCGATGCACCTGATACACTCGCAATATGCTGAGCAAGGAGGCCGGCTGTACAGCTTTCCACAGTGCCAATGGTTGCTTTTTTTGCCAATAATTCGGCGCCAAGTGCAAGTTCTAAGGTGCAATCATCGTAACCAAAGACATGCGCTGGGATGCGCAATTCAAGTTCTCGAAAAAATTGGTCGATAAGTGCTTGATTTTCTTTACCCGTATATGAACTCAGTCTAAGTTTGACCAGACCAGGAGCTGGTAGGTAGGCAAGCCCTAAACCGGCATCCCTAACGCGGTCTTCCCAGTCGGCTATTTTTTCGGCAAGAAAGGATTCGCCGATGCCTTGCGTGTGTAAAGTGCGGTGATAAAGCGTTTGGCCTTGAAATCTTTTAGCTAACGCTACAAACGCCTCCTCGGTCATGATGGTTTTCATTTCATAGGGCACACCCGGCAAGGAAATGTAAATAACATTATTGCGCTCAAACCACATGCCTGCAGCGGTTCCCAATCGATTGGTCAGGATTTTTGCTTTAGTAGGTAAGGCCGCTTGTTGGATGTTTACCTCTAGCATAGGACGGTTCCGACTGGCAAAGAATGCTTCAATTTGACGGAGGGTGGCTTGGTGTATTTCTAGCGGGCTCTCAAAATAGCTGGCAAGTGTATGTTTGGTGAGGTCGTCTTTTGTTGGGCCAAGTCCGCCAGTGATAATGACACAATTTGTTGATGGTAAGATATGATCAAGCGCATGGACAATAGCTTCGGGTTTGTCTTCAATAGCAGTTGCGCGCTGCACTTGGTAGCCTCTTAAAGCCATTTCTTGACCTAACCAAGCGGCATTGGTGTTGATGGTTTGCCCGATGAGTAGTTCGTCGCCGATGGCCAGAATTTCTACCTTCATGGTTTTTTAAATTTGGCAATTGACTCGATATGACCTGTATGTGGAAATTGATCGACAAGTGCGTATTTTTCAAGTACATAACCTGCCTCGATTAAGCTTGCGGCATCGCGGGCTTGGGTAGATGGGTTACAGCTGATATAAACAATGGTATCAGCGCCAAGAGAAATCACTTTTTGAAGTGTTTTTGGAGCAATACCTGCACGAGGAGGGTCAAGCATGATGCGCTTTATTTTACCCTGAAAATCTGGATATTCTTTGAGGAATTTACCTACATCGGCTGCGTAGAATTCTACGGTGTGAATGGCATTTTTTGCAGCATTCTGTTTGGCGTCTTCGATGGCTTTTTCGACGATGTCGACCCCAATTATACGGACTTGTGGATTGCGCTTGGCCATGAGTTGTCCGATTGTTCCAGTCCCGCAAAATAAATCCATTGCGATATCGCCAGTTGCAAAAGGTTCTTCAAAGAAGTAATCGAGTGCTTTGGCATAAAGAAGTTCAGCACAAGCTGGATTTGTCTGAAAAAAACTTTCCATGCTGATCTGAAAGCGCAACCCAGCCAATTCTTCTTCGATGACCGGTGCTCCAAAAATGAGTTTTGAATACCCGTTTTCGATTTTGGCACGGTCGGCAACGTTGTCATTGACGGTATGCCAAAGGCCAGCAATGCGCTGTGGATGCAATTGGGTTAAAAAGTCAGAGAAGGCTGCGATATCAAACTGCGCTAAGCCTTCATTTGATGTAACAAGATTGACCAATAGTTGGTCGTTTAGAAAGGATTTTCTAACGACAATATGCCTGAAGAAACCTTTTTTCTGAGGTGGATGCCAAGCCGGGAGACCTGTTTGTTGCAGAAATTGACGGATTTCCTTGAGCTTGTCTTCCCATTGAGCATCAAAAAGCCCACTGGCTTTATTGAGGCTTTCTACTTTCCACCATGTGCCGCGTCGTTTGAAACCGAGGGCAAAAGCGTCGTCGAGTTCTTGATTGGTTTGCAAGTCGTGTTCGATACACGAAAAGCTGTACTCCATTTTATTCCTGTAATGATAATGCGCAGGTGAAGAAATGAAACAATCAAATTTGTCTGGGCTGTTTGCGATGCCGCTGAGGCGTTGAAAAGTACTCAGTGTACTCTCTTGTTTGTATTGTTCTTGAATGGAAACAGGTACATGAATGTATGGGCCTCCGGAAATTTCCTGGAAAGTCGATACGGTTTCCACTTCAGCGCGTTGAAGGACCTCTATTAATTTGGCTTCGGCAAAAGTTTTACGTTTGGTTTCAATTTTTGCACGAACGAGTTGCCCTGGAAAAGCGTTGTCAACAAAGACAACAAATGGACCTTTCTCTGTTTGAATTCTAGCGATACCTCTACCGCCAAAAGCGTAATCTTCTATAAGTAAGTCGATTTCTTGTGCGCGTTGTAGGGTCATATCATGCCGCGAATTACGCCGTTTTCAGCTTTTTGAATGAAGCCAATAATTTCTTGCTGCAACGGACTTTCTGGCATGGTTTCTTGGACCGCTTTAATACCTTTAGATACATTGCTATTTTGTACATAAAGCGTACGATAAATATCTTCAATTTCTCGGACTTGTTCTTCGGTGAATCCGCGTCGGCGCAAACCAACTGAATTG
>JBJTNX010000050.1:0-6983 GCA_046074325.1 Sphingomonadales bacterium | reverse complement strand
AATTTTTGAGCGAGCGCAGCATTTGGTTTTTCGCGGTTTAAAATACTCATGTCGGCAGGTGAAACTGCGTAGGGTACACTGGCTTCGTCGAGCGTTTGGTACGAAGCATAACTGCCGGTGCTGTCATCGTTGTTGAGGTAGCGCTTGGCAACACTCATTTGATCGCCGAGCACCAAAACCCCAGTAATAGCCAACAAAACCATGCGGTTGATTTGTGTACGTATAAATAAGACGACGATGCCAAGACCCATAAGTACCAAAAACAACGAGCGTTGCATATCAGCTTTGTAAATGTCAATTCGGGTATCGACCAGCGCCTGACGCAAACCTTGGTAGTAAGCAGTTTGGCTGGCATCTTTGGCCTGCTTAGATGCTTCGTTGAATTGTTTAATTTCGTCCGGACTTAAAAACGTACCTGAGATACTTGGGCTCATGAGCAAAATGACCCCCGTAAGTGCCAATGCACCCATGGCGCCGTACCAATATTTCTTTTGACCCCAAAGACCTTCGTTTTTTAATAATTTGTCCACAAACAATAAACCCATTGCTGGAATCATGATTTGGAACAAAACGAGCAGCATTTTGGAATCCCTGAATTTGTTGTACATCGGGAACTGATGAATAAAGAAGTCATTGAAGGCATTCATTTGATTGGAAGCCAAAAAGAGCACCAAGATACTGAGTACCAAAAACGGCCAACGCAGCACATCTTTGACAAAAATGAGCCCTAAAATAAAAAACACAAGCAGCACGACACCAAAATAAAAAGCACCACCGCTCATACGCTGACCGCCCCAATAATGGTTCATCTGGCCCACTTGCTCGGCATAAGTAGGATCTGTGTTGGCAAGCGCATCGGGGTCGTTGCCAATGAGATCGCCCTTGCCTCCTTTGGCATTTGGCGCATAAATGGAGAGTAATTCGCGCTTGCCATAGTTGTATTCGAGAATGTAGTCCTCATTGAGGCCTTCTTTGGCTTGTGTGCTGCCCGTTTTTGGCTTGATGGTGAGTTCTGAAGTACCACGAGTAGTGGCTTTACTGTACTCTAAAGTGGTACTGAGTAGACTGGCGTTGGAAAGCAGTGCAAGGGCGCTTGCTATCGCCAAGCCCGCAATAGAGTAAAGAAGCGCTTTGAATTGTTTGGCAAGGCCCAAACGCAGCGTTTCTGCAATGGCTACTGCGGCTAAAATGAAAGCCAGGTAATAGGTCATTTGTAAGTGATTGGCTGTGATATTTAGACCTAAAAACAAAGCAAAAACGGCCGAACCTAATAGCCAACGACCCCTAAAAGCCAAAATTAATCCACCGAGCGCCGGGGCCATGTAGGCAATTGAATTCACCTTAGACATGTGTCCGGCACCCAAATAAAGAATATTTATGGTTGAGAATCCGTAGCCCAAAGCACCAATCATGGCAAGCCATGGATTGATGCGCAAGCACAGACCCAAAATATAAAAGCCTAGCATGGAAATAAATAGAATTCCCACCGGTCTTGGCAATCCCAATTTGATGAGTTGATCTACTTTCGAAAGCCAGTTTGCGTTGTGCTCGACAGAAATTTGGTAGGCAGGCATACCAGAAAACATGGCGTTGGTCCAGTAAGGCTGTTTGTTGTCATGGGAAAGTTTGTAGTCGAAAATTTCTTTTGACATGCCTTGAAACTGTCGGATATCACTTTGCTTGAGCGCATAACCATCGTAAAGTGGTGCAAAATAGACAGAGGGCAATACCACAAATAACACAACGGCAACAAGGTGTGGCAAAATTGATTTAATCGAAAGTTTCATATTCAAAATTTGGATGAATTTACAAATTAATGGCTTGGGTTGGCATAGCGCAATACATCGGCTTGGGTAATACACTGATCAGATAAAATGACCAAGCGCTCAATTATATTGCGTAGTTCGCGGATATTTCCGGTCCAATTGAGTTGTTGAAGCGCTTCAATAGCGGACGCCTCGATGGTTTTGGTCACGATACCATGGTCTTGGCAGACTAAATTCAAGAAATGTGTAATGAGCATCGGGATGTCTTCACGACGCTCATTGAGCGACGGCACATGTATGAGAATGACCGCTAAGCGATGAAAGAGGTCTTCTCTGAAGCGCCCCGCTTTGATTTCTTCGCGGAGGTCCTTGTTGGTGGCTGCCACTACCCTGCAATCTACTTTGATGTCCTTTTCTCCGCCCACGCGTTGAATGACATTTTCTTGTAGCGCACGCAGCACTTTGGCTTGGGCTGAAAGTGACATATCGCCGATTTCATCTAGGAACAAAGTGCCTCCTGAGGCCAATTCAAATTTACCTTTGCGGTCCTTGACAGCAGAGGTAAACGCGCCTTTTTCATAACCAAATAACTCACTTTCGATAAGTTCGGCAGGAATGGCCGCGCAGTTCACCTCTATAAAAGGCATTTTACTGCGCTCCGAAAGTTGGTGCAATGAACGCGCTACCAACTCCTTACCAGTGCCGTTAGAGCCCGTAACTAACACGCGTGCATCTGAGGGAGCTACCTTCTCGATCATGGCCTTGATCTCGACAATAGCTGGGCTTTCGCCAATGATCGAAGATCCTTTCATTTTCTTAACGACCTGCTTGAGTTGCTTGGTTTCTTGAACCAAAGCATTGCGGTCTTTGACTTGCCTTAACAACACCAATATGCGATTCAGGTCGAGGGGTTTCTCAATGAAATCAAAAGCGCCTTTTTTGATACAAGCGACAGCATTTTCAACGGTACCATGACCAGAAATCATGATGATGGGTGTATCGATGCCCTGACTTTGAATGGCGTCTAACAATTCAATGCCGTCCATTTGCGGCATTTTGACATCGGAAAAAAGCAGGTCGAAGGTTTGATCTTGGAGGTGTTGTAGGGCTTGCGCACCGTTTTCGGCTTCAGTGACCAAACAACCTTCAAATTCCAATATTTCTTTGAGTGCTCGGCGAATAGCGCGTTCGTCGTCGATGAGTAGTACGTGCATAATGGCGTTAGTTGGTATTTTTTACAGTTCGTTCTAACATGGGTACAAATTTAAATGTACCAAATTCTTGGGTGGTAAAATGACCGGTTTCGGTTTTTTGGATGCGCAACATTTTTTGTTCAGCGCCTTCTCCGACGGGTATGATCATGATACCTCCAATTTTAAGTTGGTCAAGTAAAGTTTGCGGGAGGTCTGGCGCACCGCAAGTAACTAAAATGCGATCATAGGGTGCATAGACCCTATTGCCTTTGTAACCGTCGCCAAAAAACAAACTGGGATTGAATTTAAAAAAATCAAGCATCTGTTTGGCTTTCAGATGTAAAGGTTGGTGGCGTTCGATGGAATACACCTTGGCGCCAAGCTGACACAAAATGGCGGTCTGAAATCCAGAACCGGTTCCGATTTCCAGCACTTTCATGCCTTTTTCCAACTCGAGTAATTGCGTTTGAAACGCAACCGTATAGGGGTGTGAAATGGTCTGACCCGAACCAATCTGAAAGGCCATATTGGTATAGGCCTGTTCGTCGAAGGCGAGGTCTAAAAAGTAATGACGCGGTATGGCATCAAATGCAGCCAAGATTTTTTCGTCTTGAATGCCCATTTCGGAAAGCTCCTCTATGAGTTGCCGACGACGGCCCTTGTGCTTGAATGTGTCCTTGAACTGCTGCATGAAGGGATTAAATAAGCGCTACACCGACAGGACAGTGATCGGAACCCAAAACTTCATTGAGGATAAATGCATCTTTGAGCTGAGGACGCATTTGCGCGCTCATCAAAAAGTAATCGATGCGCCAGCCTACATTTTTCTGACGAGCGCCAGCGCGGTAACTCCACCAAGAGTATTTTACTTCGTTTGGATATACTGTTCGAAAGGTATCGAGTAAGTCTGCAGCAATATAGGCGTTCATGCCATCGATTTCTTCTTGCATATAACCCGCAGCTTTGTTATAGTTTTCTTTGGGACGTGCCAAATCTATGGCTTGGTGCGCCACATTGAAATCACCACAAACCAAAACAGGCTTTTTGTGTTCAAGCGCCTTGAGATAGGCCAAAAAAGCAGCATCCCAGGTTTGACGATAAGCCAAACGCAGCAGCTCACTGCCCGAGTTAGGCACATATACGGTTACTAAAAAGAAGCCCTGAAATTCGGCGCAAATAACGCGGCCTTCGGTGTCGTGTTCGGGAAGACCAATACCATAGCTAACACTAAGCGGCTCTGTTTTGCTGAGAATGGCTGTACCTGAATAGCCTTTTCTATCTGCTGAATTGGCATAAATATGATAACCAGACAAAGGCGCCACTGCTTCTTTGACTTGTTCTGGCGTTGCTTTTGTTTCTTGCAAGCAAATGACATCAGGGTTATGCGCTTGCATGTCAGCAATGAACGTTTTGCCAACTACGGCCCGAATGCCATTGACGTTAAAAGAAAGGATTTTCATGCAATGAGTTTAGCCTCAAAAATACTAAAATTTAAGGCGCAAAAAGCTGTAGTAAACAGGGATTTGAGTCTCTTTTGTAAAAAAGTAACGGAATTCCTGACCACATTGTAAAACAGGACCTATTCGGTACATAAAACCGAGACCCATACTGGAAAACGCTTGCTTGGTGTAATTAAAAACAATCGAATTGGGATCGAAAAAAACCTCTGCTCGGGCAGAGAAGCTGAGTTCCTTATTGAGTGCATAACTTGCTTGCAAATTGCCTTGTAACCAATATTTCAAATCGGCGGCTCCATTTTGCTTTTGCAGACCCGCATACGCACAACTTTGAAAAGTCCAATTATTTTGAGTGTACGCTACATTTATTTCTTGAAAAAACCGCCAACGATTGACTGCGGTCGTTGTATCTAGTTTACCTTTTGGAGCTACATCTCCATAGAAATGACTCCAATTCAAATTCCACTTATCTTTTTGAAATTGCAATAGAAAGCCAAATGAAGGCCTGCTTTTGGTAAAAGACAATCTTTGCCAGCTGTTGGTTAAAAACACCTGCGTTTTGATGAATTTTGACCAGTTGTTGGTCCATCTCAATCCGGATACATAGTAAGGTACATATTCGGCCGCTAAACTGCGGGTTGCCGAAATTTGATCCACCGCCCGAGGGGTTTCTTGGGTATACGGAGAACTAAACGTGCCATATGCAAATTCTGAATTTTTCCATTTGTATTGAAGATACGACTCGTACAAATAACGGCGATACGGTAGTTCTGCGCCGTAATTATTGGACATATACGAACCTATTGCGGGCGCTAGTTGAAAACGCCAATTTTTGTAATCGTAACGAAGCTCGAGCTCTAGTAAATTGATATCAAATTGGCCCAATTTGGCATGAGAAACCATGAAAGGTAAATGTGACAGTCCTTTCTTTGAAATTGCTGCGTATGCGTCATAGGTTCCGGAAAGGGAAAACTGCGCCGTCGTTTGAAAAGAAAAAACAATTATAAAAAAGGAGCTGACAATCTTTAACATATCCAACCATTCTTAATTTGGAATCACCTTTCCAGCATTGTATTCGGACTTCAACAAGATGCTTGGCGTACCTGAATAATAGAGATTTCCGGGTCCATACAATTGCGCTTTAAGAAGAATTTGATCGGCCCAAATATGACTTGAAAGCGGCGAACTACTTCGAAATGAAATGGAATCTTGAACCATTAAAGAAGGTGCTTGCAGCGAGGCAGAACCGTCAAAATCGACAAACAACGCATTGCAAGAACCACTTAATTGTGCATTTTGCCAACCGTAATTGTTGCGTATGGTCAATTTGTCTAACGCCACTTGAAGTTGAACTTTACCGACACCTTCCTTGAGGAAAAGCAAGAGTTCATTGGCAACCCAACTTCCTTGATTGGAAACCTGTTCACTATTGGCTAAGTGCAGTTCCGCAAATTCAGTAAAATGAAGGGTGGCTTTTACCCTTCCATTCTGATAACGCAAAAACTTACAGCGGTTGTTGTTTCTAAGATGTAAGGTATCGGCCTCCCATTCAGCCGCTAGAAATGCTTGTGTGTTTGCCCCTGCCTCCCACTCTAAAAAATCGAGCGAATCTTGAACCAAAACCAATTCAATGTGCGCTTGTAGATCTAGATAATTAAATTTGGAAAGCGGTACCATGCGTTTTTCTTTCGCACCCGCTCCCTTCCAACAAGCCCTATCGGAGGGCTTTTGACAGGCGTTTAGGCAGCAAAAGAGCGCTATGAAAAAAACAGCTTTCATTTGCCCAAATGATAAATGAGCCCCAACTCCATGTAATCGGCTTTTGCAAAATGTGTTTTGAGTGTGAAGAGTGCCTCGAGTTCAGGAGTCAGGGCATATCGACTCCCTAAGCGAATGTAAACAGGCACATCTGGCCTAAGAATATCCCTTAGATAGGCGCCAACTCCGTAAATAAAATGCAAGCGATCAAACGGCTGCACATAACCAACGAACAAGCCGATTTGCAGCGGATCGAGTGGTGCGGCATTCGGATAACTCGGGTGTGAAAGCAAACCTGTTTTGTAAATGACATCAACGGAAGCTTCGAGTCCGGCCTTCGGGCCAAAATACTTGCGACCAAATAAACTCATGGCATAGACCGGATAACGCCCTACGCCTACCGGACGCATTTCTTTGGCACTCACAATTGCACTCAGACCGTAGGTAAAGTTTGGTTTCTGGAGGGTGCTGCGTTCTTTTAAGATATCTTGGTCAAAAAAACGTTGTACACCCAAAGACAAGTAAGGTACATTGATGCCCAAATTGGGCATTTGGTAACTGGCATTCGAAAAATGGGTCATGTCAATTCCGAGCGTAATTCCTGTTTGTCTGAAGCGCAAACTCTGTTTGAATGCAAAACACATCAGGGCATTTAATTTAGTTCCTATTGCTACATTTTCAGGGTTCAGTACCGGATCAAAAGGCCGGTTGGTGTAACCCAAGCCAGTAGAGAAGCGAAAATCAAGCCGATATGCTTTGTACTTGATGATGGGTAACTCAACAAAACCATAAAGGCCGGTAAATCGACC
>JBJTNX010000049.1:0-3256 GCA_046074325.1 Sphingomonadales bacterium | reverse complement strand
AAGTTTGGCCTGAACGGTCAGAAGCTTGTTGAATAAAGCCAGGAGCCAAACCAATACTGAGTTTGTTTTGACGATCCAGTGCAAGCGTGTAATTCAACGGAAGAGATACGCTAAGCGTAGTGAGGTTGGACGCTCCAGACTGATCGCTGAGTACACTGAACCCTACGCCAAAATTATTGCGATTTGCCAAGCCTTCTTCTTTGATCTTGAATTCGGCATTGACAAAATTACTCCGAATACCTACGCCCATTTCCGGAACAGTTAGCCACTGGGAGCGGTGATTGGCAAAAAAGCTCATGTCTCCAGAACCAGTTGCAACTGCCCCCGGGTTATAGATCATTTGAGACTGAGACCAATTTGAAATGATGCGGTCGTGTTGTGCTGTTGCGCTAAAAGTTGCTGCAAGAGCAATGGATAAGAATACGTTGCGTTTCATGTGCTTATCTAAAAAGGGTCACGTTGCCTTTGCGCGAGCCAGATCGGCCGTCAATGGTACGGAAATTTAAAATGTAAGTATAGGTTGCAGGATTCATAGGCTTGCCTTTGTAAGTGCCGTCCCAGCCTTCGTTGACGTCGGTGGTTCTGAATACTTGTTGGCCGTAGCGATTGAAAACACGCAAGTCTATTTCTGCAAGAGCGCCTCCTTCTTCAAAGCCATTGGCAAAGTTGCCATCGGCATCTACGTTGGTAAGGACCCTGAAAAAGTCGTTTTCGTCATCGCCATTTGGCGAAAATGAATTTGGCAATTCGATTTTAACTTGATTGGCAAAGTTGACAGTTACCAATACGGTATCATAAGCAAAGCAGCCGTTGAGACCGTACTGAACAACATAATAAGTGGTGTAGAAAGGTGTAACCGTAAGTGAATCGCCGGCAATACAAGCAGTACAGCCCGGAATGCTATCTGCACTTACACCACTTGGATACCAAGTGAGGTTGCCGCCAAACGGCGCGCCTTCTGCGTACAAATAAGCTTCTTGGAACATATCGATGGTGGTGTCAGGGATGACAACATAAGCACCATTCAATGTATCGGAAAGCGTACTGCTAACGGTTGGCATTGGCAATACGGTAATGAAATTGGTAATAGTACTTACGGCACCCTGCGCATTGGTTGCTGTTAAGGTAATGGAGAAAGGACCAGTTGTACCTGCCGTATTGAAACAAATTGGACCTGGGTTTTGCCCAACGAAAGTGGCAGGGGTACCGTTCTGGAAAGTCCAAAGATAGGTGAGGTCATCGCCGGTGGAATTATTCACGACGTAAATGCAGTCTCCCTGACAAATGATGTCATCTGGGTCAGAAATAGTGAAGTTAGCTGATGGCGCCTGGGCATAGGTCAACCATGCAAAACAAGAGGCAAAAAATAATGTAAAAGCTTTCATACGCTTGTTAAAGTTGTACAATCATACGAAAGTACGTAAAAAAGTTTCAATTCGTGCAATTCTTATTGCGCCATCAATGTAAAGAGCTCTTTTACAGGTGCGCAATCATGAACTCTAAAAATACGTGCGCCTTTCGTGAAGGCTAAGGTGTGCAGTATACTCGTTCCATTGAGTGCCTCGGCAGGCGTGCAATTTAAAATCTTGGTAATCATTGATTTTCGAGAAACCCCAATGAGTAGTGGTGCACCAAGTATATGTAAGTGTGCTAATTTTTGAAGAAGTTCATGGTTCTCTTCAAGTGTTTTGCCAAAACCAAAGCCGGGGTCAATGAGGATATCGGCACAACCCAACGCTTTGAGTTCAGCAATTTTTTGGGACAAGAAAGAGAGTGCGTCGCTAATAATACCCTTTTCTTGAAGGTGAGATTGTGCGCTGTTGTCTGCTGAAGCACGATTATAACTTAAAATATACGGAATTTGATGACGACTCACCACTGGCCACAACGTAGGATCGAATTGTCCGGCAGAAATATCATTGATGAGGTCTATGCCTTGATCTATGCCGTGTTGGGCGACGGCTCCATAATAAGTATCAAGGGATAAAAGGGTTTCAGGAAATTCGCTTTTTAAAAGTGAGATGACCTGCCCCAAACGCGCAATTTCTTCTTGCGGACTATTGATGGCGGCACCGGGTCTAGTGGAGCTAGCACCGATATCGAGTATGTCGGCGCCTTCGTTGATCATTTGTGCTGCTTTTTTTAAAATCGCATCCGTTGAAACTACGCGGCTGTTTTCGTAAAAAGAGTCAGGTGTTATGTTCAAAATTCCCATTATCTTTGGTTGGCTAAAATCGTGGAGTTGGCCTTTGATATTCAAAAACCGACTCTTCTGAAAAATACCACCAAGCTCCTTAGATGCACTCATGACACAAACACAATTAGAATACGCAAATGTAATGACTATTTGTCGAGAGATTTTTGAAAAAAAAACGCTCGATTACGGTTTGTCTTGGCGTATACTGCGCCCAAGTTCTTTAACTGACCAACTTTTTATCAAGGCACAGCGCATTCGCACCATTCAAGAAACAGGAAAAAACATCGTTGGGGAATCTTTCGAGGATGCTTTTCAAGCCATTGTGAACTACTGCATCATGGCAATCATTCAGGTGAGAGCACCTGCCGATATCCAAGACAACATGACTACAGCAGCTGCCATTGCACACTACGATCAAATTGCAGCTGAGGCAAAAGCGCTAATGGAACGCAAAAATCACGACTACGGCGAGGCCTGGCGAGACATGCGCGTCAGCTCACTAACCGATCTCATTCTATCCAAAATATTGCGCATCAAACAAATTGAAGATAACGCCGGCGAAACCAAGGTTTCTGAAGGGGTAGAAGGAAATTACTTCGATATGCTCAATTACAGTGTTTTTGCCCTGATCCATTTACAAAATTGTTAAGAGCCTGTTAAACTCTATTTCTTAAATACACTTGCCATTAATTTAGACCTAAACTAAAATTATGCACCCAGCAGAACGTTATTTACCTTGGAGCATCCGCATACTCATTGCAGCGCTTTTTTTGGTATCCGCCTATGGTAAAATCTATCCAGATCCGTCGGCCTATGCCACTATTTCCATGTTTGAAATCAAGCAGTTGTATCCGCTCGGTTTTTCTATTGAGCTTGCCAAGATTTTCTCAAGAGCGTTAATAGGTGTGGAGTTTGGTTTAGGGGTCTTGTTACTTTTTCCTTTTGATCTTAAAAAATGGGTCATTCCAACCCTCATTGCTATGCTTGCCATTTTCGTGGCACACCTCAGCATCGAAATCATAAATACAGGCAATAAAGGCAACTGCGGTTGCTTTGGCG
>JBJTNX010000048.1:0-3921 GCA_046074325.1 Sphingomonadales bacterium | reverse complement strand
AACGGATATTCAAACCCATGAAACATGCCCTACCTGTAACGGAAGCGGCGAGGTTCAAGCCAGTATTCTTTTTGCTGAAGAAATAGAGAATAACCTTGCTTACCTTATCAATGACCGCGGCATGCGTGGTGTAAGTGTCTTGGTTCATCCTTATTTAGAAGCGTACTTCAAAAATGGTTTCTGGAGCCGACAGCTCAAATGGTTCTTCAAGTACAAAACTTGGATTCCTGTACGCGGCGTAACGGCTCACCACTTACTTCAATATGCTTTCGTCGATAAAGAGAACAACGAAATCCCACTTTAAATGACAGCGCCTCGCGCCTATGACCTCACACAAATGCTTCAGAAAACTGAGGCATTTTGTGCATATCAGGAGCGGTGTACCCATGAAGTTGTGGAAAAACTGAAGCGTCTTGGTGCTCAAGAAGGCGAAGTCATTCAAATTCTTCAGGTTCTCTATGACAACAAATTTCTTGACGATGCGCGTTTTGCACATGCCTATGCTGTGGGTAAATTACGCATCAAGAATTGGGGCGTGAATAAAATCAAGCAAGGTTTACAATTGAAGCGAATTGCGCCCGAGTTTATCAAAGCGGCACTGCATCAAATGTACGATGAAGAGAATTATTATGGCGTATTGCAGCAAATTGCCGAACGCAAGTGGGGTGAACTCTCTAAAGAAAAAGACCCCTGGACGCGCAAACAAAAGCTGTATCGCTTTTTGGCATCCAGGGGTTTTAGTTACGATGAATTTTCAGAACTGAAATTCGAATCTTAGTTGGCTTTTAACATGGTGTTGGCACCGTTGATCCAATTAACAGGACCACCTGCTTCGTATCCTTTTGAGCCAATCTGGACAAGATTGCTTTTGCCATCGCTCATTTTTTCTGGTCGAACAAACCAGCAAGTTGGGTAGCCACGCACCGCAAATTGCTGTTGTAGGGCGCGGTTTTGTGCTTTAATTGCTTCTGTTTGGGGTTTGTTGCGCGGAAAGTCGAGCTCTACCAAAACAACATTTTCTTTGGCCCACTTTTCGAATTCAGGTGTTTTAAACACTTCGTTTTGAAGACGATGGCACCATCCGCACCAGTCGGAACCGGTAAAGAAGAGCATCATGGGTTTATTTTCTTTTTTGGCAATCGCTGAGGCTTCATTGATATCAGTATACCAAGTAAGTGCTGTTTTCTGCGCAAAACTTAGTTGGGTCAATACCAGCATTGTGAATAGAGCAAGTGTTTTCATTATATATTTTTTTCTAAAGTTAAGGATAAAGCGCCAATAGACAAAAACCGTGCAAAACTTCATTTAACCATTCATTAATCAAATTTATTTATATTCGTTTTCAAATTACCTACTATGAAACTATCTATACTTCTTACTTTTTCCTTTATCAATTTATTGATATTCGCACAGTTACCTACGCAAACTGTTCGCGGAAAGGTTTTCGATAGCGAAACAAATTATCCATTAACAGGGGCCAAAGTACTCATTGAAGTAAACGGCCAAAAATACATGGCGGCTGCAGATGCAGATGGTGCTTTTGCTATTCAAAAAGTGCCTGTAGGCAAACACCAATTGGCAGCTTCTGCGCCATTTTATGATGCAAGAACCCTAACTGTGGAGGTTACTTCAGGACGAGAGCTCATTGTTCAAATCCCCCTTCAAGAAAAAATTTCTGAGCAGCAAGCCGTTCGTGTAGTAGGGCGTAAACAAGGCGAAGTACTGAATGAAATGGCGGTATTGTCAGCACAACAATTTAGTGTAGAGGAGACCAACCGTTATCCAGGCTCGAGAATGGACCCAGCGCGCATGGCTTCCAATTTTGCTGGTGTAAACGGCGCCGATGACTCTCGCAACGATATCGTCGTGCGTGGTAATTCGCCACTGGGCGTCATTTACCGTGTTGAAGGAATCGACATCCCCAACCCCAATCACTTTGCCATTTCGGGTACCTCCGGAGGTCCTGTATCACTACTAAACAATAAAATCTTAGGTAATTCAGATTTTTTCATGAGTGCCTTTCCCGCAGAATACGGCAACAGTTTATCGGGTGTATTTGATTTGAAATTGCGCAGTGGTAACAATAACCAACATGAATTCACGGGCCAGTTTGGTTTGCTCGGGACCGAATTTTTGGCTGAAGGGCCGCTCAGCAAAGACAGCAAGTCAAGCTATTTGGTAATGGGCCGTTATTCTACCCTAACTATCTTTCAAAAGTTGAATATCAATTTAGGAACAGATGCCATTCCAAAATATTACGATGGTGCATTTAAATTCAACTGGATTCTTAAAAATGGAGGTCAACTCTCTTTCTTTGGAATGGGCGGTAATTCTGATATTGCGATTGAAATTTCTGGATTTAAGGAATACACAGAAGATCTATATGGTGAAGGTGACCGCGATCAATATTTCGGCACCAGTATGATTGCTTCTGGTTTAAACTACAAAAAGAGCCTCAGTGAAAAGACCTTTATTTCCTCGACGCTGGCCTACAGCCAAGAAATACAGACTACCAACCATAACTATTTACGCGACCGCAAACTCGATACACTCCTCAATGAGATTGTATTTGATACGCTTTACCCGATGATGGCGTATAAGTTTAAGGTTCAAAAAATCAGTGGATATACGGCAATTAACCACAAACTCAATAAGCAACATTTGTTAAAAGCGGGTTTGAGTTTTGACCTCATCTCTATGAATTTCTTGGATTCTTGTTTGTATAACCTGGATGTGCCAGACATTTATGAAGTGCGTTGGAATTACCAAGGGCAAGCGGCTATCATTCAGCCATTTGTGCAATGGAAGTGGCGCGTTTCTGACCATATGGATGTTACTGCCGGTATCCACGCGCAGTACTTCACCCTGACAAATAGCATCAGTCCTTTCGAACCGCGCGTAGGTTGGAAATACCGCATGGACAACGGCCAAGCTATTTTTGCCGGTGGTGGTTTACACAGCATGATTCAGCCGTATTACACCTATGCTTACAAAGTGCTACCCGGTATGAATAATCCAAATAGCAATATGAATATGGATTTTTCGCGTAGTGCGCATTCAGGCATTGGTTATGAAAAGTCTTTCAATAAAGGCTTCAATATCAAAACAGAAGCGTATTACCAATACCTCTACAATATTCCAGTTACCATTGCGCCTTCGTCTTTTTCTATGATCAATGTAGGTAGTGGTTTCTCGCGTTTGTTCATCGATGAACTTCAAAATACGGGTGACGGCTATAATTATGGTTTGGAGTTAACCGTCCAAAAATATTTTGATAAAACGTTTTTCTTCTTGTTCTCGGGAACGGTCTACGACTCTCGCTATCGCGGTTCAGACCTCGTATGGCGCAATACATCGTACAACGGAAGCTACGTCGTTAACTTACTTGGCGGAAAAGAATTCAAAGTGGGTGAGCGCAGTATCATCGGAATTGGCGGAAAAGTTACTGCTGCAGGAGGAAAACGCTATGGCTTTGTAGATATAGCCGCTACCAATGCAGCCAAAGAAATCATCTTTATGGACTCCATGTTCAATGAGCGTCAGTTCAGGGATTATTTCCGAGCAGACCTTAAAATTTCATGGCGTAAAAATGCAGACCGCGTTACCCACGAATTTGGTCTAGACTTGGTCAATATTTTAGGCACAAAAAACCTTTTGACACTTGCATATAAGCCAGCATTAACCCCACAAGAAATCAATAACCCGAGTTTTGAACCGTTTGCGGAGAAAACCCAACTTGGTTTCTTCCCAATTTTCTACTATAAAATCGACTTTCGGGCCAATTCCAAATAGGGGCTTATAAATTCCTGCTAACTTTGTATTTTAATACGTGTTATGAAAGGAATATTAAGCTACCAATTGGTAGATCCTCAGCTGCCTAACAGCGAAGAAGGTTGGTTTATTGAGAATGAAAACGGGGCT
>JBJTNX010000047.1:0-10273 GCA_046074325.1 Sphingomonadales bacterium | reverse complement strand
CTTTTTAAGAACAATATTGATGATGCCGGAGCTTCCATCTGGGTCGTATTTAGCAGAAGGATTGGTAACGATTTCTACGCGTTCAATAGAATTTGCAGGCAAGGCATCTAAAAGCGTTTTGCCCGTACTTCCGCTTAGGGAGCTGGGTCTGCCGTCGATCAACACCGTAACACTCCCCTGGCCTCTGAGCAAAACGCCGCCATCTTGATCTACCTCTACGTAAGGCAAGCGAGTGAGAATGTCGTTGGCGGTTCCGCCGTTGACATTGAGGTCTTCGGCCACATTGTAAACCTTTTTGTCAATACCGGCTTGCATGATGTCTTTTTGACCTTGCACCACGACATCTTTTACGTTTTGTGTTTTGGTCAGTTGCATGCGTAGGGTTCCGAGATGAAAATTAACCTGACCTGCCTTGAGATCAAAACTTTCGGAATTCTCGGACTCGTATTGTGCCAAACTCAGCTGAATGTAGTATTTACCCGGCGCTGCGACCAATTCAAATTTTCCTTCGGGATTGGTGAATACCCCTTTCTGAAAACTAGAGTCTGGCAAGAGAAACAGTTTTACCGACACATATTCTAAAGGAACACTGCGCTCGCTTGTTAATATTTTTCCGGTAATACTGATGGTGTTCTGGGCCTTAAAAGTGGGGCTCAATACAAGAAGTAGGATGACAAGAAGAGAAAAAGGAGCGCTTTTGTATGTAAACATAGCGCAAAAATACACAATTCATTTGCTAAAATGATTTATATTTGCGTTTCAAAATTTTGGAATATGATAGAGCAATTGAGCTTCGAAGACCTTAAAAACAAATTCAACACCAACAAGAATTTCAAATTAGGCACTTATATTGTCGGCGGTGTAATCGCACTTGTTGTTGTTTATTTCGCTTACAGACAATTCATTTGGGGTCCAGCCAATGAAAAATCCAACGACGGCTGGTGGGTTGCACTCAATTATATCACCAAAGACTCCACAGACCAAGCCATTAGTGTATTGGTTCCATTTGTCAAAAACAACGACGGAAAAACTGGGGGTGAAATCGGTCAATATTTATTGGCCACCCAATACATGAAAAAAGGAAAATACACCGCTGCACTCGAGCAACTCAAAAGTGTAGACCTCGAAGATACCTATATTTCTACGCTCAGCATTGGTTTGCAAGGTGACTGCTACAACCAAATGAAGAAATACAACGATGCCCTTGAACTTTACCTTGAGGCTGCAGACCGCGAAGACAACGAATTCACTTCCCCAATGTTCTTGTTCAAAGCAGGTTTGGTTTGTGAAGAACTCAACAAAAAAGCAGATGCTGCTGCACACTACCAACGCATCAAAGACGACTACCCGAATTACGCAAGCACCAAAACCATCGATCGTTATATCGCTCGTTGCGCTACTAAATAACATTTATCATGGCTACCGCAAGTAAAAACGGCCCTGCCTTTGATCCAAAAACTTTAACCAACTGTGCCGATTTTCGAATCGGCATTGTTGTTTCTGCTTGGAACGGGCACATCACAGAAAGACTATTAGAAGGCGCACAAGAAGTGCTAGATGCCATTGGTCATGACCAAGCATACAGACGCATTATTCGTGTTCCTGGCGCATTTGAATTGCCCTTAGGTGCCCAGCAACTCTGCCAAGACCAGCACATCGACGGCGTAGTGGCCATTGGTGTAGTAATACAAGGTGAAACCCGGCATTTTGACTTTGTCTGTAGCGGCGCTACACAAGGACTAATGGACGTCATGCTCAAATTCAACAAGCCCGTTGGTTTTTGCTTACTCACTGACAACACCGAACAACAATCCCTTGACCGCGCTGGCGGCATTTATGGAAACAAAGGCACCGAGGCTATGGTTGCTGTATTACAAATGCTTCAGAATCAAAACGCATGACACTCATCAAATCCATTTCAGGGATCCGCGGCACAATCGGCGGCCGTGTAGACCAAGGCCTCACGCCTATCGATGCCGTTAAATTTGCCGCCGCATATGGCACTTGGCTACAACAACAATACCCCGGACAAAAACTAAAGGTGGTCATTGGCCGCGATGCGCGCATTTCAGGCCCCATGATTGCCGCCTTGGTGCAGCAAACCTTAGTTGGTTTGGGAATTGACATCATCGATCTAGGCCTATCTACTACACCAACTGTAGAAGTTGCCGTACCAATGGAAAACGCGCATGGCGGTATTATCTTGACAGCTAGCCACAATCCAAAACAATGGAATGCACTGAAATTACTCAATGCAAAGGGTGAATTTATATCCGGTGCCGAAGGAGAAGCGCTGATGCAAATTGCCCAAGACGAAGCCTTTGATTTTGCCCAAGTAGATGACCTCGGAACCATTGAATCCAATGCCACCTATTTAGAAAAGCACATCGAAGCTATTTTAGCCCTGCCCCTCGTAGACAAAGCAGCCATTGAAGCTGCACAATTTAAAGTTGTTGTCGATGCCGTCAACTCTACAGGTGGTATTTTTGTGCCTGCCTTGTTGCGCGCCCTGGGTGTCGCTCAAATAGAAGAGCTCTATTGCGAACCAACAGGGCACTTCCCACATAACCCGGAGCCACTTCCAGAACACCTCACCGAGTTATCTCAGCGCGTGGTGCAGAGCGGCGCTCATATTGGCCTCACCGTTGATCCCGACGTAGACCGCTTGGCCTTGGTTTGCGAAGACGGCAGTATGTTTGGCGAAGAATACACCCTAGTAGCCGTTTCCGATTACGTACTCACCCACACCCCTGGCCCAACTGTTTCTAATTTATCGTCGACGCGTGCGCTGCGCGACATCACCGAACAACGTGGTTTGCGTTACGAGGCTGCAGCTGTTGGCGAAGTGAATGTGGTCGTTAAAATGAAAGCCATAGGCGCTGTCATTGGTGGCGAGGGTAATGGCGGTATCATTTATCCTGATCTTCACTACGGCCGTGATTCACTTGTAGGCATCGCCTTATTTTTAAGCCACTTGGCTCACAAGAAATTGTCCATGACGGCTTTGCGCGCAAGTTATCCAAACTACGTGATTTCCAAAAATAAAATTGACCTCAACCCAGGTACCGACGTCGATCACATTTTAGCGCAAATGGCAAAACAATACGCAGCGCATGAAGTGGACACCACTGACGGCGTCAAGATTTACATCGATAAAGAATGGGTGCATTTGCGCAAAAGCAATACAGAACCGATTATCCGAATTTATGCTGAATCCGCTTCAGAGGAAAAAGCCAACGACTTAGCTGCGCGCATCATGCGAGAAATAAAGTCTTTGTAATGTCAAAGTTTGAGTCCTAAATACAAAATTAAAGTGAGGTGGCCTTTCTGACTTGTACAGCAGTGTTTTTCTCGCCATTAATTCACCGATTATTACATATTTTACACGTCGATGAAGAAGAATTAGAGCATTAGGTTACAATCTCTTGAAATGCTCGTATTTGTCTTTGATAAACAAAATGAGTTCCATTTCAGATGCTGTCTTAATGAACTGCTCGTCGATGTTCAGAAAAGTGATAAACGCATCGAATTCTTGTTCCGAGAGCTCTATGATATCGAAAGCCACATACAACCTAAGTAGTTCTTGCACAATTCGGCGCTGGTCGTCTTTGTATTCTTGTTCGGCAATCCAACGTTTGTTTTGTTCTTTCTTGGAAAAAGCCTGATACAAAGCAGTTATTGGGCTTTCGAGCACATTTACACCCGTCACCAAACGCGTTTCGCGCAGCGCGAGGTTTTCTCGTTCTTCTTTGATTTGCTCTAGTGTTTTAAGGGGCCTTACAATTACATCGGGCACCTCTTGGGGCAAGCGCTCCACGTATGCTAGTATTTTGGTTTGGCAATTTTCATCGGGCTTGACTACAAATTGATATACCGGATAACCTTTTGTAGAAAGGGCGATGATGTCACCAGTATTGGCATATACCGAAAAATGTCCATTCGGCTGACCAAAAACACCTCTGCCGGTGGTTTTATTGACCACCATTAGGTTATAGAAATTTTGCAAACGCGCGGTATCAATTATTTTACCGCTCACGAGCACCTGCTGACACTGAGCAAAAAGCCCAAATGAACAGTAGACTGTA
The DNA here is from genome assembly GCA_046074325.1 of Sphingomonadales bacterium. Lineage (GTDB taxonomy): Bacteria > Bacteroidota > Bacteroidia > Flavobacteriales_D > Crocinitomicaceae > UBA952. The sequence goes on along the minus strand of JBJTNX010000047.1, from coordinate 6,188 downwards.
AAGACAAAACCAATAAAAATCTTAAAACGCGCCAAAATACCAGTTGAAATCGAGAAAAGGCCCGACCAATAGCAAGACGGGCAAAATGATCAAAAGTAACCAACAACAGATGAGCAGACTTCTAAACAACAACGAGGTGTCGCGACGGACCGGTACCGCCAACACGGCATTCACATGGCTGGCTATCATCTCTTTAGCGGCCTCTGGGTACTGCGCATCAAAAGCATGCAATTTGGGATTTTCCGCTAGAATAAGTTGTTTAATCAAATGGTAATCGCGATCGGATAGCGCTTCGTAATTACATTCGTAATCAATGCCTTGTGCATCGAGGAGTTTTCTGTAGTGGTGGTTGCGCTGAAAACTGCGCACCTTAAAAGACATTAAAAATCCGAAGGCAAGTAAAATCCAACTCTCGATGAAATAGCCTACTGTGATCATTAGTAATGACGATAAAAGTGCAAACACCAGTAAGAAAAGATCGCGTTTTTGGCGCACAAAGAGCTTAAACAGCTGGCCACCGTCTAGTGGATCAATTGGTAATAAATTGATGACGTTCAGAAATAGAAATAGGAAACTGAGCTCTAGTAGCCAACTTTGCTGATAGTGTTGCGCTAAAAACAATAAAATGAGGCCAAAAAGAACACCCGGAAAAGGACCCGCAGCAATCACTAGAAAACTTTCTTTTTGAGAATAGTGTTTTTTACTGCCCTGAACAAAAGCGCCCATTAATGGAATAAATAACATACGAAGGTCCTCGTAGCGAAAGTATTTCATGAGCAGATAGTGCCCGAGTTCGTGCAAAAAAAGTACGACCACCAAATAAAAAACAAAATCGAGTTCGTCGGAAAAAATTGACAGAAAACTCAGTGCAAAAACCAAAACAGAAAATAAAGTAAGCCCCCAATTACTCTTGACTTTTACCTTTTCAAGAACCGGCTTAGGCGAATACCAATCTGATGGATTTTGATTTTCCATTTTACATGCCTGGCATACCGCCCATGCCCTTGAGTTTGCTCATCATGCCCATCATGTTGCGCGGATTACTCATGAGCTTCATCATTTTACGCATTTCTTCAAATTGCTTGAGCAGCTTATTGATTTCTTGAATATTTGTTCCGCTTCCTTTCGCAATGCGATTTTTACGAGATGGGTTGAGCAAAGCGGGATTTGCGCGCTCTTTGGGTGTCATTGACAGTATAATCGCTTCAATGCCTTTGAAAGCGTCATCGGGAATATCTACGTCTTTCATGGCTTTCCCCATTCCGGGAATCATGCCCATGAGGTCTTTGACATTGCCCATTTTTTTGATTTGCTGTAATTGCGCTAAAAAATCATTGAGATCAAATTGATCTTTCATGATTTTCTTTTGCAAGCGACGCGCCTCCTCTTCGTTAAATTGCTCTTGAGCACGTTCTACCAATGATACGACGTCTCCCATACCCAAGATACGATCTGCCATTCTTTTTGGGTAGAAGATGTCGAGGGCATCCATTTTTTCGCCTGTACCAACAAATTTGATCGGTTTATTGACAACGGCTTTGATTGAAAGTGCGGCTCCACCTCGGGTATCGCCATCGAGTTTGGTGAGTACAACCCCATCAAAATCAATGCATTCGTTAAACGCTTTGGCCGTATTGACGGCATCTTGACCGGTCATGGAGTCGACTACAAATAAAGTTTCTGACGGCTGCAAGGCTTGTTTGAGCGCCGCAATTTCGTCCATCATTTGGGTGTCTACAGCCAAGCGTCCGGCGGTATCGACCAATACTACATTGAAGCCGTTGCTTTTGGCATGTGCGATTGCGGCATTGGCAATGGCAATTGGATTTTTTTCTTCTTTGTTGGAAAAGACATCAATGGAGAGTTGTTCGCCAAGCACATGAAGCTGATCGATGGCCGCAGGACGATAGACGTCGCAGGCGACCAATAAGACTTTCTTGCCTTTTTTATTTTTGAGGTAGGCTCCTAATTTTCCTGTAAAGGTAGTTTTACCAGAACCTTGTAAACCCGACATTAGGATAATTGCCGGCGCACCTTTTAGGTTGATTTCAACTTCGTTGCCGCCCATGAGTTCGATCAGTTCTTCATGACAGATTTTGATCATGAGCTGACCCGGTGAAACAGCATTGAGTACGTCGCGTCCTAATGCCTTTTCTTTGACGGTATTGGTGAATTGTTTGGCCGTATTGAAACTGACGTCTGCATCGAGCAAAGCCCGGCGCACCTCTTTTAAGGTTTCAGCAACATTGATTTCGGTAATTTGACCTTGTCCTTTGAGGACTTTAAAGGCTCTTTCAAACTTATCGGTTAGATTCTCAAACATAATTCAAACGTGAGCTACAAAGATAAGCAGCTTATTTGAATTGGGCTAAGATTGAACCATTGTAAGCGCATGTTCATCGATCATTTTGCGCAAATTTAAAAGTGCATAGCGCATTCTACCCAATGCCGTATTGATACTGACCCCTTCTGTTTCGGAAATCTCTTTAAATGAACGCTCTTCAAAAAGGCGCATGTAGATCATTTCGCGCTGGCTCTCAGGCAAGTGTTGCATGAGAACGTGCAGTTGTTCAGCTACTTCTTCTAATGTAGTTTGCTGAACATAATTGGCATCTTCGCTGGCAATTCGATGAAAAATATTGTAGTCTTCTGACCACGAATGACGCTCTGAAATCAGGCGGTGTTTGGCCTGTTTGCGAAAGTGGTCAATTACCAAATTGTGGGCAATACGCAAAACCCAAGGCAAGAACTTGCCTTCTTCCTGGTACGCTCCTAACTTCAATTTTTGAATGACTTTAACGAAGGTCTCTTGAAAGAGGTCGTTGGCTAGATCGGTATCCTTTATTTTATTATAAATAAATTTAAAAATGGCTTCTTGATGCCTGTTGAGTAAAACAGCAAAGGCTTCTTCGTTACCGGATACATAAGCTTTGATGAGCTGAGAATCGCTTAATTGAGATAAGATCATAGTTTACGCTTTGTGCAGAAAAGTGGTTTCGGCGGTTAAAGGTAAATTTGATCTATAGGCGACGCGATTTAAATTAGATATGGCGAATATATAGAAAATTTGAAAACAATAAAAAAATCCACAAAAAAAAGATTGCTTAATTTTGAAGACTAAATTAAAGTACATGCCTTTATTGTCTGCAAAAGCTATTGAAATGCCCGCATCGCCGATTCGTAAATTGGTACCCTATGCGGAAGCCGCTAAAAAAGCCGGAAAAACCGTTTACCACCTCAATATTGGTCAGCCTGACATCCAAACGCCCCAAGTGGCACTCGATGCCATTCATAACTTAGACCACAAGGTATTGGAATACAGCCATTCGGCTGGTTTTGAGTCTTATCGCCAAAAATTAGCGCTCAGTTATCAAAAACAAGGTATTCCAGTCAATGCAGCAGATATTATTGTCACCACCGGCGGTTCCGAAGCACTCATCTTTGGATTAATGACGGCCTGCAATCCAGGTGATGAAGTCATAGTTCCTGAGCCATTTTATGCCAATTACAATGGCTTTGCCGTTATGGCTGGCTTAGAGGTTGTTCCGGTAACCGCACACATCGAAAATGGCTTTGCTTTGCCTCCAGTAGCGGCTATAGAAGCCAAAATCACTGCCAAAACGAAAGCCATTATTATTTGCAACCCCGGCAATCCCACAGGATATTTATATACACAACAAGAGCTCGAAGAGCTGAGTAATATTGTTAAAAAACACGATCTTTTCTTGTTTGCCGACGAAGTATACAGAGAATTTTGCTACGATGGAGCGGTCCCTTTCTCCACAATGAACTTAAGCGGCCTCGAACAGAATGTCGTCATGATTGACTCCGTCTCCAAACGTTACTCCATGTGCGGCGCACGCATCGGTGCACTGATTTCCAAAAACCATGATTTTATGCAAGCGGCACTCAAATTTGGACAGGCGCGTTTGTCGCCACCTACCGTAGACCAAATTGCAGCCGAAGCCGCGTTAGATACGCCACAGTCCTATTTTGACGAAGTAGTTGCCGAGTACGTAGCCAGAAGAAACATCATGGTTGAAGGCCTCAATAGTATTCCTGGCGTATTTTGTCCTAAACCGAGTGGTGCATTTTATTGCGTTGCTCAGTTTCCTGTTGCCAATGCTGCACATTTTTGCCAATGGTTGCTCGAGGCGTTTTCTCACGAAGGTCAAACCGTCATGATGGCGCCTGCTGATGGCTTCTACGCAACACCTGGCGCAGGAACAAACGAAGCAAGAATTGCTTATGTTTTGGATCAAGCGCATCTAAAAGCAGCCGTTGAATGCTTAAGAGTTGCACTCGAACAATACCCAGGCACACAACGTTAACCTGAACTAAATTCGCTTTCAAGCGTTCTGAACATATGAAACAATTTGAAGTACCTGCGTTTTACCGTTCTGGCATTTTAGGTCAAATAAAGGCCAAACGCAAAGCTGCAGACCCACGCAAAAAGGACTTCAGCCCAACAGAAATCGTATTAGGAAGCTTCACTTTTGTGCTGGCCAGACACTTTGGTTTCTGTTATGGTGTCGAGAACGCCATTGAACGCAGTTATAAAGCCATAGCCGAAAACCCTGGCAAACGTATTTTCTTGCTCTCGCAAATGATACACAATCCAGCGGTCAATGAAGACCTACAAGCCAATGGCATTCAATTTCTACAAGACACACATGGCGCACAACTTATTGCTTTTGAAAGCCTCACGCCCAACGATGTCGTACTGATACCCGCATTTGGAACCACACTTGAAATCGAGCAGCAACTCAAAGAAATAGGAATTGACGTTCAGACCTACAATACGACTTGTCCATTTGTTGAAAAAGTTTGGAACCGTTCTGAAAAGCTCGGTCAAACTGCCCATACTATTGTTATCCATGGCAAACATGACCACGAAGAAACACGCGCAACCTTTTCGCATGCAGCGGCATCTGGACACGCACTAGTCATCAAAGACAAGCAAGAAGCAAACTTCTTGGCGCAAGTGATCACTAAACACAAAACAAGTGCTGAATTTCATGCTTTTTTCAAAGATAAATACACACCCGGTTTTGATCCCGATATTCATTTGAATAAAATAGGTGTGGTCAACCAAACCACCATGTTGGCCTCAGAAACCCAAGAAATTACGGATTTCTTGAGAGAAACCTACATGGCGCTTTACGGAATAGATGCTATTAAAGCGCACATGGCCGATACCCGAGACACCCTCTGCTATGCCACCAACGACAACCAATCGGCTACACTCGGATTGTTAGAACAAGAGGCTGATCTAGCTATCGTTGTTGGCGGATACAACAGCTCAAACACAAGCCATCTGGTAGAGTTACTCGAACAAAAATTCACGACCTATTATATCAAAGATGCTGCTGAGATTCAACATGAGAACATTCAGCATTTTGACTATCATCACAAGCAAATGAAGCTAACCGAAACATTTTTACCAGCAAAAAAACAGCTGCGAATTGTTTTGACTTCAGGTGCATCTTGCCCAGATAGCATTTTAGAAGCGGTCATGGAACAACTTTTGGCAAGTCGTTACGATGCTGCAGAAATTTCTTCTTTACTCTTGAACTATCAAGCATGAAAATTTATACCAAAAAAGGTGACCAAGGCAGCACTGGACTTATTGGCGGAACGCGCGTTTCCAAAGGAGATGTCCGAATAGAAGCCTATGGTACCATTGACGAACTCAATTCATATATTGGCCTAATCAGCACTTTAGAAATTGACCAGCGTTATCAACTACAGTTACAAGAAATTCAGGATCGCCTCTTTACAATTGGTTCTCATTTGGCGGCAGATCCAGAAAAATCCAAAATGCAACTTCCCGATCTTCTTGAAGCAGATGTTCAAAAATTAGAACACTGGATGGATGTCATGGATGAAGCCTTGCCCGCACTCACAGCTTTTATTTTACCGGGCGGTCACCCCAATTGTGCACATGCGCATGTCGCGCGTTGTATTTGTCGACGTGCCGAACGCATGGTGGTCACACTAGATGAACTCGAAGGTATTCCAGAGCTGGTACTTGCCTATTTGAACCGTCTAAGTGACTACCTTTTTGTATTGGCCAGAAAAATCAACCACGACGCAGGCGCAACAGAACATACTTGGACGCCCAGACATTAATTTTTTCTTGTTTTTACGACGAAGGCTTGGATTTTTGGAAATAAAAATTACTTTTG
>JBJTNX010000046.1:0-2577 GCA_046074325.1 Sphingomonadales bacterium | reverse complement strand
TAAAAATTATACATGACATTTGAAGAACTGGGATTAAGGCGAGAGGTGCTGAAGTCGTTGACAGAATTGGGTTTTGAAGCACCGACCCCGATCCAGGAACAAGCAATTCCCTACCTATTAGGAGAAGATTGCGATTTTGTCGGTCTGGCGCAGACCGGAACAGGAAAAACGGCCGCATTCGGTTTGCCGTTAATTAATAACATCGATAACAAAGCACGCCTGCCACAAGGGGTCATTATTTGCCCAACACGCGAGCTCTGCCTTCAGATCACCAAAGACCTCAACGTCTTTTCAAAATACCTAGAAGGAAATATCACAGCCGTGTACGGCGGAACCGATATCCGTACACAAATCACCAGCGTTAAAAAAGGAACGTCCATTATTGTGGCCACACCAGGTCGTTTGGTTGACCTCATCAACCGTAAAGTTGTACAGCTCGGCGAGATTAAATACGTCATCCTAGACGAAGCCGACGAAATGCTCAATATGGGTTTCAAGGAGGACATCGACATGATCCTCGAACAAACACCTATCGACAAAAACGTGTGGTTGTTTTCTGCCACCATGCCCAACGAGGTAGCGCGCATTGCCCGCACCTACATGCACGACCCATTAGAAGTATCGATCGGTCACAAAAACCAAAGTAACGAAAACATCGAGCACATTTACTATTCTGTAAAAGAGCGCGACCGCTACGACGCCGTAAAGCGTCTGATTGATTTCAACCCGACCATCTACGGGCTTATCTTTTGCCGTACCAAAAACGAAACAGCTACCGTGGCCATGAAATTGGCCAGAGACGGCTACAACGCAGAGCCACTTCACGGTGACCTCACCCAAGCCATGCGCGACCGCGTTATGGAGCGTTTTCGTTCAAAAGAACTCCAAATCTTAGTTGCCACAGATGTCGCTGCACGCGGTTTGGATATCAATAACATCACGCACGTCATCAACTACAACTTGCCTGACGATATCGAAAACTACACCCACCGTAGTGGCCGTACTGCTCGTGCAGGTAAAACTGGCCAGTCTTTGGTTTTGGTCAATACCCGTGAGAACGTCAAGATCAAAGCCATAGAGCGTCAGATGCGCGTCACTTTTAAGCAAGGTCAGATCCCGAATCCGGCCGAAATCTGTGAAATCCAGCTTAAAAAACTCATCGACAACACCATTGCCACAGAAGTTAAAGAATCTGATATCGCCCCATTTATGGAGCAGATTTTGGCTTCTTTTGCCGACCTGAGCAAAGAAGAAGTGATCAAAAGATTCGTTTCTGCTGAATTCAACCGCTTTATTGAATATTACGAACGCGCCGGAGATCTCAATGCTGCAGCCAGCAAGGACGACCGCGAGCGCTCAGACCGTAAAGAGCGCCCGACAAGAGCCCGCGAAGAAGGCAAAACACGCTTTTTTGTCAATCTTGGTCGTCGCGATGGCCTCAACCCGGGAGCAATGGTGCGCATTATTTGCGACGCAACTGGGCTTAAATCCAATGCGATTGGACGTATCGACATCATGACGTCATTTTCTTTTGTTGAAGCCGACGACGAACACACTCAAAAAATTCTTAAGCTCGTTGACGGCTATGAATTCGAAGGTCACAAAGTATCTATCGAAGTTACAGCACCAGGTCAGGGTGGCTCAGAAGGCGGCCGCGATCGTAAATTTTCAAAAGGTCCGGGTTCTAAAAGAGGCCCAGGTTCTTTTGGCGGTGGCAAAAAGCCAGGCTTCGAGAAAAAAGGCGGCTTTGAGAAAAAAGGCGGCTTCGACAAAAAACGTTCGGGTGGCTTTGAGCGCGAACGCAGTTTTGGCGCCAAACGAAATAAATATTAATACCCCTTATCTTCATTATTCTCCTCATGGAAATCAGAAACATAGCAATTATAGCGCACGTTGACCACGGTAAAACGACACTCGTCGATAAAATGATCGAAGCAGGTCAGGTTGTCAATGAAAGAGACCGCATGACCGGTGAGCTCATCATGGACAACAACGACCTCGAGCGCGAGCGCGGCATCACCATCGTTTCTAAAAACGTATCAGTGACCTACAAAGGCACCAAAATCAATATCATTGACACCCCGGGTCACGCCGACTTTGGCGGTGAGGTAGAGCGCGTACTCAACATGGCCGATGGCGTTTGTTTGTTGGTAGACGCCTTCGAAGGTCCTATGCCACAAACGCGTTTTGTTCTCGGCAAAGCATTGTCAATGGGCATCAAACCGTTGTTGGTTATCAACAAAGTCGACAAAGAAAACTGTACGCCAGAAGAAGTTCATGAAAAAGTATTCGACCTCATGTTTGAGCTCGATGCCAACGAAGAGCAACTCGATTTCCCGACAATCTACGGTTCGGCTAAAAATGGCTGGATGTCCACTGACTGGAAACAACCTACAGATAGCATTACGCCGTTGCTCGATCAAATTTTGGCTTACTTTCCACCGCGCGTAATTGAGGAAGGAAATACCCAAATGCTCATTACCTCCCTAGATTTTTCTTCATATGTGGGTCGTATTGCAATTGGCCGTTTGTCCAGAGGGGTGCTCAAAGAAAATCAACCCATTATCTTATCAAAAT
>JBJTNX010000045.1:0-3805 GCA_046074325.1 Sphingomonadales bacterium | reverse complement strand
TAAAGGTGCACAACATGCACGTAACTTTTCGCAATGCGACTCTCTTTTGATGACCGACGAATGCGGTGCACACACGTTCCCTTACATTGAATGCAAAAACCCAACGGCCAAAATTGAGCACGAAGCAACCACCTCAAAAATTGGCGAAGATCAACTCTTTTACTGCATGCAACGTGGCATCAGCGAAGAAAAAGCAATTAGCCTCATCGTGAATGGCTATTGTAAAGAAGTCCTCAATCAACTTCCAATGGAATTTGCGGTCGAGGCACAAAAACTACTGGCCATCAGCTTAGAAGGTAGCGTAGGATAACCACACTTAGAAGACACTCAGCACAATGATTAAAATTGAAAATTTACACGCCAGTATCAACGGAAAGGAGATCCTCAAAGGACTTAACCTCACTGTCAATGCAGGCGAAGTACATGCCATTATGGGGCCCAACGGAGCAGGTAAAAGCACGCTTGCATCCGTTTTAGCAGGCCGCGAGGACTACGAAATTACGGCAGGAAGCGTTACCTTCCTCGACAAAGATTTGTTAGAACTTTCTACCGAAGACCGCGCCCGCGAAGGTCTTTTCTTGGCCTTTCAGTACCCAGTTGAAATCCCGGGTGTGAGCAATGTTAATTTCTTGCGTACAGCCCTCAACGAAAAGCGTGCACATCATGGACAAGATCCGATTTCTGCAAAAGACTTTATGGCGCTTGTTCGCGAAAAATCTGCGCTTGTGGAACTCGACCCGAAACTTGCCTCTCGCTCGGTGAACGAAGGATTTTCTGGTGGAGAGAAAAAACGCAATGAAATTTTTCAGATGGCCATGCTCGAACCCAAACTTGCCGTCCTGGACGAAACAGATTCTGGTTTGGATATCGATGCACTCCGTATCGTTTCGCATGGCGTCAATGCGCTTAAATCACCTGAAAACGCCAGTATCGTCATTACCCACTACCAGCGCCTGCTCGACTACATTGTTCCAGATGTGGTGCATGTCCTTTACGATGGGCGTATTGTCAAAACTGGTCCAAAAGAATTGGCTTTAGAGCTCGAAGAGCGCGGTTACGACTGGATCAAAGAAAGTTTATAATATGGAAACCGGCACCCTCAATAAGCTTTCCCTTTTTGTTGAAGATTTGATTGAATCTGACCTTTCCCCAAAGGCGCTTAAAGACGCGGCACATGAATTTTTGGCTGGTCAAGACTTTCCCACAACCCGCTCGGAAAGATTCAAATACACCCGCCTGGCTAAATTAGCAAATGCAACATTTACGCAGCCAGAAACCATTGATACTACGCAGGTAGAGGAGGCAAAAGTATTAACTGATGCCTACACTATTGTCGTCAATCATGAAAATATCACCCTGCCACAAAACCTACCAGCAGGTGTAGCAATTTCCTTGATTTCGGCAACACAAATTCCTTTTCAAAGTGCGTCTTTTAAGGATGTTTTTGGTGCACTTAATGTACTTTATGCACAGCATGGTATCTCAATCAATATTGCGCCAAATACCACCCTAGACAAACCCATACAACTCATTCAAATCAACAGCGGTGGTAAATTCTTTTATAGATATCACCTGAACTTTGGCCGAAATTCCGAAGCATCTCTCTACGTTGTTTCCAAACAACAAGCACACATCAATGGCTTTTCTCATACACATTTTCAGTACGAAATTGCTCAGGATGCCCGTATCAAGATTTTCAAAATTCAAGACACCTCATTAAATCATTTTGACTTCAACGAAGACCGTGGAGTGCAAGCTGCTCAGTCTCATTTTGAAATCAATACCATTACACTCAACGGAAGTTTTGTGCGCAATGACGCACAGGTAATGATTCAGGGTGAACATGCACAAACTTATTTGAATGGTGCTTACTGGCTCAAAGAAGAGCAACACGTGGCCAACTACACCACCATTGATCATCAAGTAGCCAATTGCGAGTCATTTGAAACCTACAAAGGTGTTGCTGCAGACAAAGCAAGTGCTGTTTTTAATGGAAAAGTATTCGTACGCAAAGACGCCCAAAAAACGAATGCTTACCAAAGCAATGCCAATGTATTGCTTTCTGAAAATGCAAGTATCAATTCCAAGCCGGAACTAGAAATCTATGCCGATGACGTCAAATGCTCTCATGGTTCAACCACGGGTCAGCTTGATGAAAACGCACTTTTTTATCTGCGGGCTCGCGGTCTAAGTGAAGCAGCTGCCAAAAACTTATTGTTACAGGCTTTTATGGAAGATGTATTACAATATTTAAAAAATGAAGAAGTACTCGCCTACGTTCACAACCGTATTGCCGAACGTTTCAATTGGAATTATTAAGCCAAAAGAAAGCGAAGAAAACACGATAATTCCGAACTTTACCGAAACCCACTAAACAAAAAAAGAGCGCTCAAGAGCGCTCTTTTTAATTCTATAAAGTTTGGTTATTAGCCGTTAAGTGCTTCTGCACCCCCAACAATCTCGAGGATTTCATTGGTAATGGCCGCCTGACGTGCTTTGTTGTAGCTGAGTTTAAGGCTTTTTTGAAGCTCACTGGCGTTGTCTGTTGCTTTGTGCATGGCCGTCATGCGGGCGCCGTGTTCGGCTGCAAATGAATCTCTAATGGCTTTGTAGAGTTGTAACTTCATCGATTTGGGAAGCAAGTCTTCCACGATATCCATTTTGGATGGCTCAAAGATGTAGTCTCCAGCCTCGGAATCACTGACAGTAGGTACAATTGGTAAAAATTGTTCTGTTTCAATGTTCTGGGTTGCCGCATTTACAAATCTGTTGTATACCAATACGACTTTATCAAAAGACTTATTGATAAACTGTGCCATAATTTCTTCTGCCACCTGAGCTACCAATTCAAAACGCAAATCGGCATAGATATCTTCCATTTGCTCTAAGGTATCGTTGGCATAGAAATAAGGTGTTCTTTTGTAAACATCTTTGATTTTCTTACCAAGACACAAAACAGAAACTTCTTTTCCGGCGTAATCTTCGGCAATTAAAGAACCAACTCTTTTAATGATGTTGTTATTGAAACCACCACAGAGTCCACGGTTAGAGGTAATGCCGACAATCAGAATTTTGTTTGCCTCGCGCTGTTCTGCATAGGCATTTTCTGAAAGATCAAGGCTTGCACTCAGGTTTTCGAGGATTTCGCGGAGTTTGCCCGCGTACGGACGCATTTGCGTAACGGCATCTTGGGCACGTTTCAATTTGGCAGCAGATACCATTTTCATAGCAGAGGTAATCTGCATGGTAGACCCGACTGAACTGATGCGGTTACGTATTTCTTTTAGATTCGCCATTGTAATCCTGAATTATGGGCAATTATGAAGCAAATTTAGCTGCTACTTCTTTGGCTGTTTTGGTTAAAATAGCTTCAATTTCGTCTGTGTATTTACCTGCTTTAAGCGCTACAAGTGTATCGGCATGATTTGCTTCAAGTACAGTTAAGTAATCTTTTTCGAATTCCTTGATTTTGTTTACTGGTACTGGTTGCATGAGGCCTTTTACACCTGCGTAGATAATCGCAATTTGCTTTTCTACAGGGAACGGATCTCCTTCGCGTTGCTTTAAGATTTCTACGTTGCGTGCACCTTTATCGAGTACCGCTTTGGTAGCTGCATCTAGATCAGAACCAAACTTAGCAAAAGCCTCGAGTTCACGGTATTGTGCTTGGTCAAGCTTTAATGTACCTGCTACTTTTTTCATGGATTTGATCTGAGCAGATCCACCAACACGAGATACAGAGATACCTACGTTAATTGCAGGACGAATACCTGAGTTAAATAAATCTGACTCCAAGAAAATCTGA
>JBJTNX010000044.1:0-4689 GCA_046074325.1 Sphingomonadales bacterium | reverse complement strand
TTTTTGCTTTTGCCAAATTGGATTTTGATGTCCCTTCTGAAATGCCAAGTAAGTCAGCAATTTCTTTGTGGCTGAGCTCTTCCATGACGTATAAATTGAATACGGTACGATAGGCCGGAGATAATTTAGTGATGGCTTCTTGTGCAAGCTTGGCTTTTAACTGTGTATGCTCGAGTTGTTCTTGTTCGAGCATAGGGTCTAGCGCCATTGATTTGAAATCGTTGTCTTGGTCAGATAAAAAAGGGTTTTTCTTGGCTTTTCGAAGGTGGTCGATGGCCGTATTGCTGACAATTCGGCGGATCCAGCCTTCTAGTGAGCCAGAGAAATCAAAATGTTCCAATTTTTCAAAGACCTTTAAAAATGAAACTTGGAGCACTTCTTGGGCGCTGTCGCGCTCGCTGATGTAGCGCATACTAACAGCCATCATTTTACCATAAAACATAGTGAACAAACGCTCTTGAGCACGTCGTTCACCCCTGAGGCATCCCTCCACAATTTGTTTTAAGTTGTCTTGCTGCTCCAATTTTCAATATTTACTTAACGCAAAGCTACTGCACTGGTTGCCTCGAATTGCAAATCGTTTTTTATTTAGCGCTAAAAAAAAGTATTTTTTTGTGAACTATGCGTAAATTCGTCACGCAAAAGCTTTTATCAACCTAAAAATCATAACAAATGAAAGTAACTGTTGTAGGTGCAGGAAACGTTGGCGCAACTTGTGCTGATGTATTGGCTACCCGTGAAATAGCCAATGAAATTGTATTGCTCGATATCAAAGAAGGATTTGCCGAAGGTAAGGCTCTAGATATTTGGCAGACAGCCCCAATTAACCTTTATGATTCTCGTACAGTTGGTTCAACCAATGATTATTCCCGTACAGCAGATTCAGACGTTGTTGTCATCACCTCCGGTTTGCCACGCAAGCCAGGTATGTCTCGTGACGACCTTATCGCGACCAATGCAGGTATCGTTAAGACCGTGACCGAAAACGTCGTGAAATACTCGCCGAACGCAATCATCATTGTGGTTTCCAATCCGTTAGACGTCATGACTTATTGTGCTTATCTCAATGCCAACATGCCGTCTTCACGTGTATTTGGTATGGCTGGTGTTCTTGATACAGCGCGTTACCGTGCGTTTTTGGCAGAAGAACTCAATGTTTCTCCAAAAGATATTCAGGCGGTCTTAATGGGTGGCCATGGCGACACCATGGTTCCGCTACCACGCTACACTACTGTAGGTGGTATTCCAGTTACGGAACTCATCGACGAAGCGCGTTTGAACGAAATCATCGAGCGTACGAAATTCGGAGGTGGTGAGATCGTCAAATTGCTCGGTACTTCAGCATGGTATGCGCCAGGCGCAGCTGCTGCCCAAATGGTAGAAGCTGTCATTCGCGATCAAAAACGCATCTTCCCGGTTTGTGCTTGGTTGCAAGGAGAGTACGGTTTATCTGATATCTACCTTGGTGTGCCAGTAGTATTGGGTAAGAACGGTATCGAAAAGATCATCGAACTTCAACTCAACGACGCAGAGCGTGCCCTATTGATGGATTCTGCCGAAGCAGTTAAAGGTGTAATGGATGTCCTAGACAACATGATCGCCAACGCATAAGCATCCCTATTGTAAATAAAAAAAACCGGGAGTGCGCTCTCGGTTTTTTTTTTGCCCAAACTATGGTAATTCTATTGCCCCAATGTCCGGTGGATTGCCGCGACCTTGGCCTAGGATATCGGTAAAGACTGCAGTGCTGATTCCTTTGTTGCTTAACGATGAATTGCTCGTAAAATGAAAATCGCGTTCGGCCGTGTTGGTGAAAAGCGGCGCAAGGTTCCAAAAAAGATTACTCCCGTAAAAGCTATCTGTGTAGGTGGTCTCCGATTTGAAAACGCTGTAATCAAAGTCAAAATTGAGCTGCACACCCGCCATTTGAATGGTATCCATGGCAATTTCGGTATCGAGGTTGCCATAAACGACACAATTCTTTAAAACCCCTTCTTCTATACTAGAGACCAGCGTTTGGTTTAGGTTGTAATCGTTGTAGTAATTACTGATCCCGATTGCAGGATTGGTTGAGGCGCCATAGCCCAACAAATTACAATGATTGAAGTTGAAGTCGCCGCCTTGCAATACCAGCAATGCATGCGTGCCATTGTGTGAGATCAGACAATTTTCTGCCTTGACTTTTGCGCCTGCAAAAATAAAAATCCCGTAGCGGGCCTGATTGAATATTTGGGTGTTTTGAATATCGAGTGTATAGCTGTTGTTACTTGGGTCTTCGCTGTAAAGGTGAACACCCGAGGTTCCGTTTTTGAGAATGGCGTAATTAATGGAGCTTGGGAGCGCCTGATGCAGATAAATGCCATAGTATTGACCCGAAACATCTTGGTAATCTTGCTCGAGTCGATCGCCTTGAAAAACGACTTCATTACCTAATTGCCCTTCAATTTGTAAAGAACCTTTATAGACGTATAGCAGTGCATTTTTATGCAGATAAACTTTTGTTCCAGCTTGAATGGTGAGGGTTTTTGCTGAATCTACAATTGCCGCTCCGTAAATTACATGTGGTTTATCATTGGGCCAGACACCTTCATTGAAGTCGAGGGAGTCGAGCTGAAAATTGGAGTAGTGAAAATAAGCGTCTTGCCCCCAAGCAGCTAGTTTGACGTATTGGTCTTTGCCATTGGTTCTAAATCGAATGGAGTCTTCGATGATGAGTGGGTTGGTGCTGTTATTGGCCTGAAGTGTCACCTCTACAAAAACAAATAGAGAGTCTTTGGCCTCCAAAATGAGGTCTTCGTGTTTGGGGCCAGCAGCGCCGTCAACATTAATGCGAAAAACCGAATTGGCGCCTCCCATGAGTTCAATTTCTTCGATTTGAACACTGCGCTGGTCGGGGTTGTAAAGTTTGAAAGATTTGGTTGTGGATCCGACGGTTGTAAATACGGTGTCGAAAACCAAGGTGTCCGTTGAAAAGTTCAGGTTTGATTTGGAGAGCAAGACTTGTTTATTGCAAGAGCTCAGTGTACCAATAAGTAAGGTGACACATAGAATCAAAAACCCAAATAAGATGCGCATAGACAGTTAACGTACAAAACTAAAGATTATTGATGCGTCAAGCCAATTTTAAATAAAAATGTTGTTTGGCTTGTCCTGGCCTTGGGCTCAATATACTAAAGTGAAAACAATTGGCTGTAAAATGAAATCGGGCGTTTGCATAAAGTTGTTCGAACAAAAGTCTATCTTTTTTATTTGCTGATTGAGGCAAGATGATCATGCTCTCTGGATGAAACCGACTTTCCAGTATTTGTTGACAGCAATTGGCATCCAATGGCGCGTCAAAGACAATTATTTGGGGTTTAAGTTCCGAATTGACACCTATCTCTGCGCTTTTTGGACCTATAACATTAAGAGCGTACTGCGGTAGTGCCCGATTAAGTTTATCGATAAATTCATTGGTTTTTTTTGATCGTATTCCGTTGGAATTCAAATTAATGGATGCTTCGGGAAGCCGAGCCACGCCGTCCACGAGCCAATAGGCAAAAGGAGAGTGGGTGCCGTGCCGGCCTTTGGCCTTCCACAGAAAAGCTGTATATTCGATGCAGCGAAACATAGCGCAAATTAACGAAAAGAACCTAAATGTCAGTTGATCATTCTGCCAATATCTTGGCCCAACAAGCGGCCTTAATCAGGGGCCAACAAACGCTCGCTGTGGTGAGGCCTTGTAGGGTAGGCGATGGCATTATAGCGCTCACCGAAGAACAACAAGCATATTATAAAAATCTTGCACGTCAAAATAAATCCTTGCGGGAAGTTTTTATTCCGGCATCTGGGGCTGGCTCGCGTATGTTTTCTTTTTTGTACGATTATTTGACCTTCAAGGATCCCGAGAGTACGCAAAAAGCGGAGCGCTTCCTGAGTAGGTTATCTGAATTTGCTCTTTTTCGCTTATTGCCGTCCGCGATGCAAGCTGCATTTTACAACGGTACGCTCAGTCTTCAGGCGCTCATCGACTTTATCTTAAAGCCCGAGGGGCTCAACTTTGGTCAAGCGCCAAAAGGCCTGATTCCATTTCATATCCACGAGCCGTTTATCCTGAATCCTTTTCAAGAACATCTACTGCAAGCGCAGGCTTTACAGATTGGCGAATTGCAATTTCATTTTACTATTCAGGCAGATTTTCAATCGGAATTTCAAAACGCCATCAATAGCATTCAATCGCTCACCGCGCAGGCCTATGAGGTGACATACTCAACCCAAGACCCTACGTCGGACGCTTATGTTTTTGATACAGACAACCAAGTTTGTTTGGGTCCGGATGCGCAGCCCCTTAGGCGGCCAGCAGGTCATGGTGCTTTGCTGCAAAATTTAGAGCAGCTGGGCGCACCATATGTTTTAGTAAGAAATATTGACAATATACAGCACTACAGCCAGCTGCAGGTAGCAAATGAAACCTGGGAATGGTTGGTTGGATTGCAAATAGAGGTGCGCCAATCTTTGTTGAATTTCCATGAATCCAATGATTGTGCTGCATTCTTGGAGTGGAATAAACAATTTGGTTTAATTGACAATTCAGCCTTGGCTAACGTCGATCAAAACTGGAAAAATCTAATTCAAAGACCTTTACGCATTTGCGGTATGGTCCGCAATGACGGTCAGCCTGGCGGCGGTCCGTTTTTTGTCGAGAAAAAC
>JBJTNX010000043.1:0-7528 GCA_046074325.1 Sphingomonadales bacterium | reverse complement strand
TAAAAATGGTAAGGAATTTCATAAAAAGTGAGTTGTTAAACGATAGAGAGTAGTTCGACATCAAATAATAAAGCGGCATAAGGTTGGATGGCTCCACCTGGGTGAGGGTTAGCACCGTAGGCGAGTTCTTGCGGAATATACAGTCGGTATTTGGAACCTTCTGGCATGAGTTGCAGCGCTTCGGTCCAGCCTTTGATTACTTGATTGACGCCAAAAGTAGCGGGCGTTCCGCGCTGTACAGAGCTGTCGAAAACAGTACCGTCGATGAGTGAACCATGGTAATGGACGGTGACTTGGCTTGATGGGCCCGGCAGAGGACCAGCGCCTTCTTGCAGCACTTCGTACTGCAAACCACTTGCAGTGGTTTGCACCTCTGGCCGCTGCGCGTTGTCGGCCAAGAAGGCTTCTCCGGCCTTTTTAACGGCGTCGTATTTGAGGTGTTTTTGTGAATCTAAAAAACGCTGAATATGCAGGTTGGCTTCTTCTGGTGACATTTCGGTCTGCTCGCCGTTAAAAATGGCACGCATGCCAGCGAGTACTTGATCGAGGTCTAGTGAAGAAAGGTCTTGTTGTTTTAAACTTTCGGCGATGCTCATGCCTACGCCATAGGATGCTTTTGTTTTGTCTGTGTCCATGTTAACTTAAAACGCGAATTTACCGAAAAAAGCCCGCTTATCCCTATTCGTTTGAATTAAAGCAGAAACTTTTTCAGCATTTGAGCGTATAAAGCTCCCGATGCCAAATCAATTTCAATTCACTTACAGCACATTTGCCTCCCAAGATGCACTTTCTTTGGCCGACCAAAACTTAGTTAATCAGGCTATAAAAGCGATGCAGCAGGCTTATGCGCCGTATTCAAAGTTCAAAGTAGGTGCCAGTGTTTTGCTCAAAAGTGGACACATCATTCAAGGAAATAATCAAGAAAATATCGCTTATCCTTCCGGATTGTGCGCTGAACGCGTTGCATTGTTTTATGCTGGAGCTCAGTTTCCTTTAGATCCGATTGTCAAAATTTGTATTGTGGCAGAGGGCGAGCTGATGCCAGCAGGTACGTTTCTTTCACCTTGTGGGTCTTGTCGGCAAGTAATGTTGGAAAGTGAGGCCCGACAAGTCCAACCAATAGAGGTGCTACTGGTGCAGCGCTCAGGACAAATCATTGTCCTCGATTCCGTTCAAAACTTATTGCCATTTGGCTTTTCTAAATAGGAAACTTCAAAGATCCCTCGTATCTTTGTCCCAATGATTACTAGAGAAGAATACCTCCAAGCTGCCCAACAATTTGGGACTCCACTTTTTGTTTATGATGCCGATCAAATTACAAGTCAGTACAAACGTTTGGTGGAAGCTTTTTCTGTTCCAACATTGAAGTTACATTACGCCTTAAAAGCGCTCAACAATAGCAATATTCTCAAGCTCCTGAAAGCCGAAGGTGCTGGTCTAGATGCTGTATCCATACAAGAAGTTCAATTGGGTTTACGAGCCGGATTTGATCCTTCACAAATCATGTTTACGCCAAACAGCATTGCTTTTGACGAGTTAGTTGAAGCAGTTGAGTATGGTGTGCATGTCAACATTGACAATCTTCCCATGCTCGAAAAATTTGGAGCAAAATACGGCTCAACGGTCCCGTGTTGTGTTCGAATTAATCCGCATATCCTAGCCGGGGGTAACCATCATATATCTGTGGGGCATATTGACTCAAAATTTGGAATTTCCATTCATCAAATTAAACATATTGAACGTATTACAAAACATTTTAAAATAAAGGTGAATGGTTTGCATATGCATACCGGTAGTGACATCATTGATCCCGATGTATTTTTACGAGGTGCTGAATTGCTTTTTGATGCGGCTCAACACTTTGAAGATTTAACCTTCATGGATTTTGGAAGTGGTTTTAAGGTTTCTTATAAGTCAGGTGATATCGTTTCTAACATAGAAGATTTGGGTCAAAAAATAAGCGCTGCTTTTGAGCTTTTCTGTTCACAATACGGACGATCACTTGAACTTTGGTTTGAACCTGGTAAGTTTTTAGTGAGTGAAAGCGGTATGCTTTTGGTTAAAGCAAATTTAATAAAGCAGACCACCTCTACCGTATTTGTTGGTGTCGATAGCGGTCAAAATCACCTCATTCGGCCTATGTTCTACAATGCATATCATCATATTACGAATTTATCCAATCCAGAAGGTCCTGAAAAACTGTATAGTGTAGTTGGTTACATTTGTGAAAGTGATACGCTTGGTCATGATCGTTTACTGAATGAGGTACATGAAAATGATATCTTGGCCATACACAATGCGGGTGCCTATGCATTTTCTATGTCCAATAATTATAATGCCAGGCTGAAACCTGCAGAGGTATTGTATTACAAAAGTGAAATGCACCTAATACGTAAAAGGGAAGTGCTTTCTGACCTGTATAAGAATGAAATTGAATTAAATATATCATAATGAATAGCTGGTTTACCGTTAAAGTCAAATACACCAAACAACTCGAAAACGGCACATTTAAGCGGGTTTCAGAACCCTATTTACTCGCCGCCATGACCTTCACCGACGCCGAGGCACGAATTTACGAAGAGTTGGGTTCGAGTATCAGAGGCGAGTTTCAAGTAACCGGCATTGCCCGTACCGACCTCCACGACATCTTTCAATACGACGACGCCGAACAATGGTTCAAATGCAAAGTCACCTATGACCGCATCGATGAAGATGGCGAGAAAGCAAAAACCATTTCTCAGAACTTTTTAGTCAGTGCAGCACATGTCAAAGAAGCATACGAAAGAATTGAAGAAAGCCTTGCTACACTCATGATTGACTTCAACGTCGTTTCAATAACCGCATCTCCAATAGTAGAAATTTTTCCTTACCGAGAAGAAGACGTTCAATCACCAGCATTGAAAGCGCCTAAATTAGAAGAAGAGATGAGCCATACACCCATCAGACAAGTCTTTTCGGCCTCAGGTTCAGATTTTGAAGACGAAATTGAAGACGAAATTGAAGACGATTCCACTGCGTCTGACGACGCCGAAATCATCGATCAAACTGAGGACTAAGCAAATGAGTGATTGGCTCAAAACATACCGTGAAAACCACGCCGATTTCGATCAGCCATCGGCAATCGACTTATTACCAGCAGATCCATTTGTCGCATTTTCAAATTGGTTCGACGCTGCTGTGCAAGCACAAGAAACAGAGGCAAATGCCTGTGTGCTAAGTACTTTTTCTGTCGAAACCCAGCAGGTTTCTTCAAGAATACTATACCTAAAAGAGTTGCTAGCACAACAATTCATTTTTTATACCAACTACGCTTCTCACAAAGGCCAAGATATAAACGCGCAGCCAAAGGCCTCACTGCTCTTTTTTTGGCCTAAACTGATGCGTCAAATTCGCATCGAAGGGGCTGTAAGTCAGGTGTCAGCCGAAGTTTCAGATGCCTATTTTGCATCGCGTCCTAGAGAGAGTCAATTGGGCGCATGGGCCTCGTTACAATCGCAAGAACTTACCAATCGCCAGCAACTCATTGCCCGCTTTGAGGCGCTAGATGCACAATTTCCGACCGAAGTACCACGACCTCCACATTGGGGTGGTTATGCGCTAGACGCTCATTATTTTGAATTCTGGCAAGGCCAACCCTCTAGACTCCACGAGCGCCGGGCATACCAACTGAGTCACCAACAATGGACCTCCACTTTACTGAATCCGTAAATGAAAGCCTATCTTCCTCAATGTGATTTGTTAGCTAATGGTACGCGATTGGTTTACCTGAAAGTACCAAGCCAAGTGGCGCATCTCGGTTTTTTCTTTGCCGCAGGTTCACGTCATGAGGCCCCCGCGCAAATAGGTTTGGCCCATTTTCTCGAACATTGCCTATTCAAAGGAACACAAAAGCGCAAGGCCTTACAAATTTTATCGCGCATAGATGCAGTTGGAGGTGAACTCAATGCTTACACTGCCAAAGAAGAAATGTGCCTTTATGCTTCTTTTTCAAAAGAACACACCCAAAGAGCCATTGATCTTTTGTGTGACATCTCCATTCACTCTGTTTTTCCAGAAAAGGAAATCGAAAAAGAAAAAGAAGTTATTCTCGATGAGATCAACTCTTATCTGGACTCTCCTTCAGATAAAATTTTTGATGATTTTGATGCCAATCTTTTTGGAGGGCATCCGCTTGGTCAGAATATTTTAGGAACCAAAGAAAGCGTCTCTGGTTTTACACAGAAAGATTTACAAGATTATGTAGGTCAATACTTTACAGCTGATAACTTGGTGGTATCTTTCGTTGGCAATATGCCAATATCGCGTTTGAAAGCTGCTTTGGAAAGTGCCTTAGCCGCTATGCCACTTACAGCGCCACGTCCAGCGCCACAGCCTTTTGTGGGCGCCACCACCTTTCGAGAAATTAAAAAAGAAGCCAATTACCAAGCGCATGCTGTTTTGGGTGGTTTGGCACCGAGCTATCATCAAGACGAACGCATTGCGATGTCCTTGCTTGTGAATATCCTAGGTGGTCCTGCCTTAAATAGTCGACTGAACTTATCGATAAGAGAGCGCTACGGTTACGCCTATTCCATAGAAGCCAATTACCACACTTTTGCAGATACAGGCTATTGGCAAATTTATTTTGGTTCAGAATCAAAAAATGTAAATAAAACGCTGGCCTTAATCGATAAAGAACTCGAAAAGCTCCGTACCAAACCTTTGAGTGCTGCGCAACTTATACAAGCCAAAAGACAATTTAAAGGCCATTTAGCATTAGGTATGGATGTCAATTCTGGACTCATGCAAGGCCTTGGTAAGAGCATGTTGGCTTTTGGTCAAATCGATACAATTGCCGAAATGCACCAAGCTATTGATAAAATTACCGCTACAGAAATGCAGCTTTTGGCTCAAAAGTATTTTGCCAAAGATCAAATTTCGTCCCTGATTTTCGACGTCTAACGTCCTCCAAAAATTTTACTGCCAACCCGAACCATTGTGCTTCCTTTTGAAATAGCGAGCTGATAATCTCCACTCATGCCCATCGATATTTCTTTGAAGTGGTCTTGGTTTTTAAAGAATCCTTCCTGTAACTGCTTGAATATCTGCACAAGGTGCTCAAATTCTTGGCTTATTTGATTTTGATTGGTCGTAAAGCTCGCCATACCCATTACCCCACAAATTCTGATGTGCTGTAATTGTTCAAATGCATTTGAGCTCAGTAAATCTTGGGCTTCAGAAAGGTTGAGGCCAAATTTAGTTTCCTCTTGCGCAATGTGAAATTGGAGCAACACATCTTGCATACGCGAAACTTTAGCTGCTTGTTTGTTGATCTCTACCAGTAGTTTGAGACTGTCGACACCGTGAATAAGATGTACAAAACCGGCCATGTATTTGACCTTGTTGGTCTGTAAATGACCAATAAGATGCCATTTGATATCTGGGGGCAGCTGCGCTGCTTTTTCGACCATTTCTTGGACTTTGTTCTCTCCAAAATGTCGTTGACCAGCTGCGTAGGCCACCGAAATATCCGAAACGGGTTTGGTTTTGGAAACGGCAATGAGTGTAACGGAACTTGGAATTTCTGCTCGCAGTATGTCGAGTTGCGCTTTGATCATTCTTCTAAGGAATAAATAGTGAGTCCGCTGCGTAGTTTGGGTTCGACCCAGGTAGATTTTGGCGGCATATTGAGTCCGGCATCTGCTACTTTTTTCACAGCTGAGATGTCTGCAGGATGCAATAAAAAAGCCAACTCAAATTTCTTTGAATCTACCGCATCGATAATTTTTTGCAGTGGTTCGTTGCCTGGAATGAATTCAATTTGATCGGTGGTTTTTAGGTCCAGGATGCCAAAAATAGGCTTTAGAATGAGGTCTGATAAAATGAAAGAGTCGAGCGTCTCAATAGGATCTTGGTCGTTGATGAAGTTGAGGTTGGGTCTGAATTTTAACCAGGTGTGGTCCATGTAAAGATGGATATCGTGTTTTTGAGCAGGTAATGAAGGACCTTTTAATTTTTCGACGACCCCTTCGTTTTTCAGAATGGCAATGAGCCCAGTGATATCGAGTCCGTTGGTGGATTTGAGTAAGCGATGGAAAGCTGCAATTTGAACAGCGGTTTCCTCTACGAGGTAGCCCAGGAAATAATCTGCGGCCTTCGGGTAAATGGTATTGCGCGCACGCAGTTGTTGCGTGTAGCGTGCCGACGAAGCCGAACGGTGGTGTCCGTCGGCAATGTAAAGGGCCTCAACTTGTTCAAAGCAAGTGCAAATGGTTTGCGAATCTGCTTGGTTCAGCAGCCATAGTTCATGGGTGACGCCGTCAGTTGTAGTGAATTCGTATTCGGCTCGGGTTTCTAGATTTTTATTGAGCACTGCTCGGATTGGATCTTGGCCCTTGTATGTTAACAAAACGGGCTCAGCATTGAATCCGACGATATCCAAATAAGTTGTAAAGATATCTTCCCTTGCGGTAAGGGTTTGTTCATGAATTTTGATTTGTCCGTTGAGGTAGTCATCTACACTTACCCCAGCAAAAAAACCGGCGACGACGAAATCTGCTTTGGATTGCCTGTAAATATAGAGGTGGTCTTGCGGATCAGTAATGAGAATACCTTCTTGTTTAAAGCGTTCAAACTTTTGTCTGACTTGTAAAAAACGTTCTTTAGAATTTGGTTTGGTCTTGACACTTGCGCCAAATTCTGGATTAATGATGTGCAAAAAAGTATATGGGTTGTCTTCGAGTTTGGCTTTGAGTACATTCTTTTTGTAGGAATAATAAGGCCTTGTGGCAACCAAGTGTACTTTGCTGCGCACCGGACGAATCGCTTTAAAAGCCCGGATATTTGCCATGGTTAGAATTTATAACTGATTCCTATACTTGGTAAAATTGGGAATTGGTAAATGATTTCGTTCGTGACGCGATTCACATAGAAAATATTGTTGCGGTTGTACACGTTTGTGATACCCGCTACCAATTCAAGGTTATTTTTCTTGGGTGTAACAATTGTATGCTTTACAGTGATGTCAAGTCTGTGGTAATATGGAAGCCTTTGCGAATTAAAGGTGCCCAGCATAGTGGCAATATTGTTCGGATTGTTCGTCACGTAATCAGTGGTGAGTCCTTCGCTAAAGGTTTCTTGTTGATAGTAGCCTGCCGTTGGTGTAAAAGGCAGACCAGAGCCTAAATTCCAACGCACATTGAGTTCGGTTTTTTTATTTTTTCCGAAAGCGTAGGAGCCTACAAGATTGATATTATGACGACGGTCAAATACAGGGAAATACGTGTTGAAACCATCCCAACGTGTATTGTGCCCTAATGAATATACTGCCCATAAAAAAATGCGGTCTTTGTTGTATTTGACCAATGCATCAACGCCATACGACTGCCCTGATTCAATAATGAAATCCTTTTTGAATACGTCGTCAATGAGTTCAAATTGTGCGACGTCGCTGTAGAGTTTATTCTGATTGATGTTGCTGAGTTGGTCAAAATATTTGTAGTAGGCTTCGATATTGATATTCCAGTACTTATTGATATCGTATTCAAAA
>JBJTNX010000042.1:0-12371 GCA_046074325.1 Sphingomonadales bacterium | reverse complement strand
AACAATCGCAATTCCAATTCAAATTACTGACGGCAGTACGGCTTTAACGCTTTCTATTTCTGACTCTATTGTCCTTAAAATTGCCAACCCAAAGAAAAAGGAGGTGTTTTTACTCGACACTAAAAAAATGAAACTCGGGGCTTATTCATTAGAATTGAAAGTTACAGATGCCCAAATGAATCGCTTTTCTGAACAGCGAAATCTACGCATTTTATCAGCCATTAAGCCAGAACGTTGGTCGGTCAAACTTGGCGCCAGCTATACCCACGACACCCAAAACTATACACAAGGTCTTACTTTTTGGAAGGGAGAACTTTTTGAATCTACGGGTGACCCCAACCAAACCGGCAGCTCCATGATTGCTAAAATCGATTTACAAACCGGAAAACCCATTCAAAAGGGGGCAACTGTTTTTAAAAAGCAGCTTGACGCCAGTAAATTTGGAGAGGGTATGGCTATCATTAATGATGAAATCTTTCAACTTACCTGGAAAAATCAACAGTGTTTTGTCTACGATCTGAATTCTTTTGAGCTTAAAAAAGAGTTTGCTTACAGCGGAGAGGGTTGGGGGCTTTGCACAGACGGCAAACAACTTATGATGTCCGACGGCACCGAACGCATTACGTTCAGAGACCCTAAGAATTTTCAAACGATTCGCACCATTGAGGTTTACACTGACCAAGGTCCATTGCCACAACTCAATGAACTCGAATACATCGATGGCCTGATTTACGCGAATATCTACATGACCAACTTTGTTGCCGTTATCGACCCCACTTCAGGTAGCGTATTGGCTTTAATTGATGCCGCAAATGTTGTTGCTGCCGCAAAAGGTAACGGAGAGGTCCTTAATGGTATTGCATATAATGCGCTCTCGGGCAAAACATACATGACAGGTAAATATTGGCCAAAATTGGTCGAGGTAAGTTTCATTAAATAGGTATAATGGAAAATCAGCGTAAAGATTGGTCAGAAATCAAAAGCAACGACAGTTGGTCGATTTTTAAAATCATGGCTGAATTTGTTGAAGCCTACGACAAAATGGCCAAAGCGGGCCCATGTGTCGCCATTTTTGGTTCTGCCCGCACCAAACAAGATCATCCACACTATTTGCAAGCCGTTGAAATCGGCGAAAAATTGGCACGTGCGGGTTATGGCGTAATAACAGGCGGCGGACCAGGTATAATGGAGGCAGGAAACAAAGGCGCCAAACAAGGAGACGGCGTTTCTGTTGGTTTGAATATCGACTTGCCATTCGAGCAATTCCACAACCAATACATCGACCGTGATCATTACCTCGAGTTTGATTATTTCTTTGTGAGAAAGGTGATTTTTGTCAAGTATTCCCAGGCATTTGTGATTTTACCAGGAGGGTTTGGTACCCTAGATGAGCTTTTTGAAGCCATGACACTTGTGCAGACGAAGAAAATTGCAAGACGCCCAATTGTGTTACTTGGCAAAGCTTATTGGAAGGGTCTTTTTGAATGGGTGGCCAACACCCAACTCAAAGAAGGTTATATTTCAGAAACTGATCTTTCCTTGTACAAGATTACTGATTCCACAGACGAAGCACTCCAGTTCATCGAGGACTTCTTCAGTTCTCATGCGCTTTCTCCGAATTTCTAAGCATCTTTGTAAATAACTTAAGTACACTTTATGTTGGACAAAATCAAAAGTACACTCCGGTTAGTGATCCCGTTCATCAAGACCAAACACTTCTGGAAGCATTTAGGGTTGGTATTTTTATTTTACCTCGTAATGGTATTTGCTACCATTTTATACCTTGATTTTGCCACCAATCACGGTGAGAAAATTGCCGTCCCCAATTTTGTAGGCATGCCAGCTTCCAAAGTAAAACAACGCATCGAAGACCTCGGCCTCACGTACCAAATCCTAGATAGCATCTACGACCCAAAACTTGCCGAGGGCACCGTTGTGGAGCAACTTGTTGAGCCCACTTCTTTATCGCAAGTATACGTGAAGTCTGGCCGAATTATTGGCCTGCGACTTTCTAAAAAGAGTCAGCTTGTAGAAATGCCCAGTTTGCTCCACAAGCAAATTCAGTTTGCGCAAAGTATTCTCGAACAACGTGGCTTGCGTTACATTATTCAATATCAGCCCACTGCAGAAGCCAATGGGTCAGTCTTGGATCAACGCTTCAAAGGACGCCGAATTAAAGAGGGTGAACGCTTGCCAATTGGCGCTGTGGTCACGCTTATTGTGGGGCAGAACGACGAAGGTGAGCCAATTGCTTTGCCTAATTTATTGGGCCTAACAATGTCCGAGGCGCAACTTATTTTCGATACCTTGGGCGTAAGTAGTTATTCATTTATTTGTCCTGATTGCCTCACTGGCCAAGACTCTGCAAGTGCCCGAATTTTTTCGCAGTCTCCAGAATATATTGAAGGAACTACCGTTTTCAAGTCAACTCAATTTATTCTCTCCATGCAAAAAGGGGGTGGAGGACAAAATCCGTAAGCAATGAAGCGCAATACTTTACTTTTTTTCTTGGCTTTCTTGTCGACTTCAGTGTGGTCACAAGGCTTGGAAATAGGCCCAATTACAAGAAATTACGAGCTAAAGCGCTCCAAAAATAATTCTTACAAAAGTACGGTAACCAATATCGACAGCACCTTTTATTACACACCGGATACCCTAGATTTGCCTTTTTTCGATGAGTTTTCTACCGATAAATTTCAAAAATACACGGCGCAATTCAATGATCCCGGGGTGAGTTCGACACTGTTTTATCAATTGCTAGACCCCGCAACCTTGCAGGCGCTTAACGCCAGCCAATCTTTCACAGATCAGGCTACTTTTCGCCGCACCTTTGATATCGCAACGAGTGCGTTTACGGATTCTATTTTTCCAACGACTGCTGTGAAAGTAGCCGATTTTTCGGCTTATCCGCTGAGTTATCAAACGCTTAGCTTGTATCCGCCGTATTATATCTACGATACTATAGGTATTCCCGACACACCAGATACTATTTGGGTTCAAAACCCAAGTTATTTCCAAGATTCTGTGCGCATCTTTTTTGCCACGCTCAACGACCCAAATGCACTTTGGCTCGATGACAACGCCTACCTCAATAAGCGGTTTGGGGTAGCTCCCCGTTCAATGGGCGTTGTTACTTTTGATGGTTTGGATCCAACAGGTTATCCTTATGCCATCGGGACAGCTTTGTCCAACACTGCAGACTACTTGCATTCCAAGCCGCTCGATCTGAGCCCCTATACGGCAGCCGACTCACTTTATTTTTCTTTTTTGGTGCAAACCGAAGGATGGGGCGACACCCCTGAGGCCAATGATTCCTTACGCCTTGAATTTTATGCAAAAGACCTCGATCAATGGTTTCAAGTATGGTCAATAGGTGGAGATACCACAACACCATTCAAAGTGGTACACATTTCAGTGAAAGATGCCAAGTATTTCAAGCGTGGATTTCAATTCCGTTTCAGTAATTACAGCGCGCTTTCAGGGGCCTTGGATCACTTCCATATAGACTACGTGCATCTGCGTACTTTATCGAATATTGCCGACACACTTTTTAAAGATTTCGCTTGGGTTTACCCAATGAATTCTTTGTTACAAGATTACACAGCTGTTCCGTGGGATCACTACAAAAACACGCCTAAGCCTTTTCGCAATGATTTTCCTATTGCCGTGCACAACGGAAGTCCTAACCCTGAAAACAATCAAATTGCAGGTCAATTTACAATTGATCAAGCCGGGACGCTTCTCAATCAGTTCAGCATCCCTGGGAGTCAGCTTTCTAACGGCGACCTGAATTACGAGCCGAACACCACTTATTTTTCCACGCACAATATCAGCACTTTTGGCACTTTCCCAACAACAGGTGGCGGTGATCAACAAGCATTTCGTGTGAAAGGTGACATCAGCGTTCAGTTCCCAAATCTGACGCTCAACGATACCACTAGTTTTTACCAACCATTCTTCAATTTCTACAGCTACGACGACGGAAGCGCAGAAGCAGCATTTGGTCCAACTGGCGCGCAATCAAGGCTTGCTGTAGAGTTCAACGCCTACGAAGCCGATTCGCTGGTTGGCGTCTCTTTCCATTTTGTACCCTCGGTTGTCGATGTATCTAATAAATTGTTCTTGATCAGTGTTTGGTCAAACGAAAACGGACATCCAGGCACTTTGCTCTACGAAGACGACGTCTTTTTCCCTAGAACCCCATTGTACGCTGATGAACGCGGTATTTTTGTGCCTTATTATTTTACCGATACCCAAAAAGTAAGTGTCCCGGCCTCTTTTTTTATTGGCTGGAGACAACTTGACAACGAGCGCCTCAATTTAGGTCTTGACCGCAATATTGATCATGCTGATAAGGTTCAATATAGTGTTGATGGCGGATTCAACTGGCTAACAAGCCCTTTTGCTGGTTCAGCTATGTTGCATCCTATTTTCTCAACAGCACTTGATGCCAGCTTGGGTCTAACTCCCCATAATGCGCCTTCTCTCTCTTGGTCTGTGTTTCCAAATCCTGCCACGGATCAAATCGAAGTACAGCTACCTCCGCAATTAAAGGGTGCCACCATCCAATTATATAATGCAATGGGACAATTACAAATAGCTCAAAAAGAATCCCTATTTGAGCTCGGTATGTTGCCGAATGGCGTTTACTTTTTACAGTGCCCTGATGCTCATCTAGAAGTCATTAAATTGATTGTCAATCACTAATGAGCGAGCAACCCGATATCGAATTAGAAGTAGAGGAGGCCGATTTATTTGAGCACCACCGGTTTAAAGCCGATCCTGGTCAGGAAGTCGTTCGGATCGATAAATTCCTCCTGGACCGCATGGCCGATACCTCCAGAAACAAAATTCAAGTTGCAGCTAAAAATGGCAATATACATGTGAATGGGCAAGCTGTCAAGCAAAATTACAGGGTAAAACCAGGTGACGAAATCGCAATTGTACTGCCTTACCCGGTCAGAGAAATCGAACTCATTGCACAGGATATTCCAATAGATGTCGTCTATGAAGATGATGATTTATTGGTGGTTAACAAACCGGCAAACATGGTCGTTCATCCGGGCTACGGTAATTATTCTGGAACGTTGGTAAACGCGCTCGTTTATCATTTTGATCAGCTCCCAAGTAGACCAAAAGATTATTTTGGTCGGCCGGGCTTGGTCCACCGCATTGACAAGCACACAACAGGTTTGTTGGTGATTGCCAAAACAGAAATTGCACTCAATGACCTCGCAAAGCAGTTTTTTGAACGCAGCACCGAGCGCAGATACAATGCATTGGTTTGGGGTGATCTCTCGGAAGACGGCACCATAGAGGGTCATATTGGTCGTTCTTTGAAAAATAGAAAAGTCATGACCGTTTTTCCAAATGGAGACTACGGTAAACCAGCCATCACGCACTATAAAGTGCTCGAACAATTTGGCTATGTCACCTTAATCGAATGCAAGCTAGAAACGGGTCGAACACATCAGATTCGTGCGCACTTGCAGTCTATTGGGCACCCGCTTTTTAATGACCTCGAATATGGCGGAAATCGCATTCTAAAGGGCACCAAATCTGCGGCGTATGAAAAATTTATGGCCAATAATTTTGAATTACTACCTGGGCAGGCGCTACACGCCAAAACACTTGGTTTTATTCAGCCTAGCACCAAACGATATTTAGAGTTTGATTCTGAGTTGCCTAGTGGTTTTCAGCGCTTATGAGAACGCTGGCGAACCTATTGTTCGGATTTTAAATAAAATTTCTCTATTTTTGCTTTCCTTGGTACCTTACTAAGCTAAAACTACGCTTTATGAAACAACTATTCATTGCCGCTATTTTAACGTTGATGACCACATCGGTAAGCTTTGCACAAAACCTTCCCGATCCAAAATTTGTCCGTCAAGCCAACGAAGTCTTTATCTCCGGCAATTATTTTGAAGCCATTAACGTGTGTCAAGACGCCTACAAAAAACTAGGTGCGCGCGGGTCATTACGTCAAAAAGGCGATATGGCCTTTAAAATTGCAGAGTCATACAGAGCGCTCGAAATCTTCGACAAAGCCAATGACTGGTACGGGACCTGTATCGAATTGAAGTATTTCGATGTAGTTCCCGAAGTATACTATTACAAAGGCGACATGCAACGCATGATGAAAGACTTTGACAACGCCATCAAAAGTTACCGCGAATACAAGCGCATTGCTCCGAAGTCTCGCACCAAAGAAGTGGACGACGCCATTATGGCCTGCGAGAAATACAAAGATTTTGATGAATTCGAAACATCGCGTTTGGTGGTGAAGCCCGAGGCTAAAATCAATACCAAACAAATGGACATGGCTCCTTCTTTCATGGACAAAAAAGGGAAAGTCATCGTTTTTAGTTCGTCTAGAGACGAAAGCACCGGTGCAAAAAGAGACCCCATCTCTGGAGAAAAGTACATGGACCTTTACATTGCTGAGTACGACGTAAATGGCAATCCGACTAATGTCAAGTCATTAGACACTAAAGGTGTTGTGAACACAACCCAAAACGAAGGCTCGGCTGTTTTTGACTCTAAACGCAAAAATATTTTCTTTACGCGTTGTCCAAATGCTGAAAAAATGGATCTCGGTTGTGAAATCTGGACGGCCGTCATGAGCGGAGAAGACTTTGAAGATCCGCGTAAAATTTCTTTGACTGTTTCTGACACCATTTCAGTTGGTCACCCTTGTTTATCTCCAGATGACCAAATGCTCATCTTTGCTTCTGACATGAAACAAAGCCCGAACGGCGAAAAATCCTATGGCGGCCGCGATTTATGGTATGTCATGTACGACAAACGCACAAAAATGTGGGATTCAGTACCGCGCAACATGGGCGCTATGTTCAATACAGCCGGCAACGAACTTTTCCCATCAATTGGTCCAAACGGACAACTTTATTTTGCCTCAGATGGCCTTCCGGGTATTGGAGGCCTCGATATGTTTGTCGCAGACCAAGTCAACGGTGAGAACAAATGGACTGGCGTTAAAAACATGGGTTACCCTTTCAATTCTCAAGGTAACGACTACGCAATGGCCGATTTCGATGGTAAATCTGGCTTCTTTACCTCTGAGCGTAAAACAACCAGCAACCAAGAGTATGCCCCTGAGATTTGGAGCTTCACAACACCGCCAAACCTTTTTGATTTGCGCGTTACCGTTTACGAATCGGGCAAAAAGTCTAAAAAATTGGCCGGTGCCAAAGTATATGTTACCGTTTCTGACGGCACAAGCTGGGAAGGCGTAACTGACGCAAAAGGAAAAATCATTTGGAAAGAGCGTCCAGACAAAAAAGGCCGTTACATCCTCGCAGGTAAAGAATACACGCTTAAAGCCGAGAAGGAAGGTTTTTACGAAGACAAAAAAGGTGCAAAAATCTCGACTATGGGTCTTGAGCAAAGCCAAAGTTTCCTAATAGAGATGCCTTTATTGCCAGTTGGTATCATTCGTACCCCGGAAGTCCGATATGTATTTGATCAGTGGGTTTTCATCAACGATGCCACTTGTATGTCTTTGGACTCACTCAAATTCCTAGACAGCATGCTCAAAGAGTATCCTAACCTTACCATTGACTTATTCTCACATACCGACTCCCGCGGTGGTGATGTGCGCAATCAAGTGCTTTCAGAAAACCGCGCCAAAGCAGTTTATAAGCATCTAGTCGAGACTTGTGGCATCGATCCACGACGCATTCGTCCTATCGGACGTGGCGAGGCAGAACCAGCAACTTGGGTAGATGAAACCGGAAAAACTGTTGTCCTCACAGAAGATTACATCAACCAGTTCAAAACTTCTGATAAAGCTAAATTCGAAATGCTGCATACCATCAACCGTCGCACAACGGCCAAGATTACCAGCACCACCTTTGACCCGAATACAGCACCACCTGCAGATCCAGAATACCGCAAGTTTAAACAACTTCCAAGATTATAAAGAAAAGGCGTCGGAAGGCGCCTTTTTGTTTGAAACCATGAGACGACTGCTTCAAAAAATTGTATTCTTCTTTGAACTCCAATCCTTTGGGGTTTGCGAGTGGTGGGCGCGTCGTCTAGGCATCCGTACCAACAAGGTCAGATTGGGTTTCATTTACTTCAGTTTTATTGGCCTTGGCTCTCCAGTGCTCCTTTATTTAATCATGGCCTGGATTCTCGAGCACAAACATTATTTTAAATTGCAATCGAAGCGCAAGCAATCTATCTGGGATTTATGAGAATTTTAATCACGGGTAGCAATGGTTTGCTCGGTCAGAAACTTACCGATTTGTGTTTGGCCAGTGAGCTTGATTTTTTGGCAACTTCAAGCGGAGCCAATCGGTATTCTATATGCCCAAAAGAGCGTTACCAAACGCTCGATATTACCGATGAGCAAAATATCTATGCCGTGCTGGGCACTTACCGGCCAACACACGTCATCCACACGGCAGCGATGACCAACGTGGATCAGTGTGAGTTGCAACCCGAAGCTTGCGATCTGGTCAATCGGCAGTCTGTACAAATGCTTGCCAAATATTGTGAGGCGCACCAAATCCATTTGCAATTGCTCTCTACCGACTTCGTTTTTGACGGTGAAGCTGGCCCTTATACTGAAACCGACCAACCCAATCCTTTGAGTGTTTATGCACGATCCAAGGTCGAGGCAGAAAAAATAGTTCAGCATGCACACGGACTCAATTACTCTATAGTGCGCACAATTATTGTCTATGGAAACGGAGAAAATTTATCGCGTTCCAATCTCATTCTTTGGGCAAAAGAAGCGTTAACAAAAGGAGATCCGTTACAAATAGTCGATGACCAATTCAGGGCACCAACTTGGGCAGCAGACCTCGCTTGGGCTTGTGTGCGAATTTGCCAGCTCAATGAGCAAGGCATTTTTCATATCGCTGGCCCCGAAACACTTTCAATTTATGACATTGTAGGGCGCGTAGCAGCTTATTACGGGCTTTCTATGGACAAAGTGAGTAGATTGAGCAGTGCTACGCTTAAACAGCCTGCTAAACGACCGCCAAGAACGGGTTTTATCCTCGATAAAGCATATCAAAAATTAGCTTTTCGGCCCCATACCCTCGAGCAAACCTTTGAGCTGCTCTAATTCAGAAAAAAATTTATCTTTACCTACCTAAAAAATCAAAATATGAGTGTTTGGAGAAAAAAACCGGTAAGTCACTTCGAGCGTGACATGAAAAAAAATGACCTTAACCGCGTATTGAGTCGCTGGGGACTCACTTCCTTAGGCATCGGCGCCATTATTGGTGGGGGTATTTTTACACTCACCGGTATTGCCGCTCACGACCACGCAGGCCCTGCACTTGCGCTTTCTTTCGTGATTGCGGGTGTGGGTTGTTTATTTGCATCCTTATGCTATGCTGAATTTGCATCCATTTTACCTGTTGAAGGATCGGCTTATGCCTATTCTTATGGCACCATGGGTGAGCTTTTTGCATGGATTATTGGATGGAACCTCATTCTTGAATACATGATGGGCGCCACAACTGTTGCCGTCGCGTGGAGCGGTTATTTCGAAAAGCTCTTACACCAGTTTGACATACATCCGCCCATGTGGCTCATGAACGATGCCATAACAGCAGCCGAAAAAGCGCATGAAGCTGGTATTCCGACCCCTGATTTCGCTTTTAATTTACCCGCCTTTTTAATTACATGGGTGGTAACCGCCATTTTGGTGAAAGGAATTAAGGAGGCTGCCAAAACAAATAACTTAATCGTTATCCTCAAAGTAGCAGTCGTGTTGTTTGTCATTTTCGTGGGCTTCTTCTTTATTGATACTGACAACTACGTTCCATTTATTCCAGAAACAGTACATAATGCCGATGGCTCATCGTCCTTTGGTTGGTCGGGGGTAGTTACAGCGGCTACCATCGTTTTCTTCGCTTACATTGGTTTTGATGCCGTATCTACACAAGCGGGTGAAGCCATAAATCCAAAGAAAGATGTTCCGTTCG
Organism: Sphingomonadales bacterium; assembly: GCA_046074325.1. Lineage (GTDB taxonomy): Bacteria > Bacteroidota > Bacteroidia > Flavobacteriales_D > Crocinitomicaceae > UBA952. The sequence goes on along the minus strand of JBJTNX010000042.1, from coordinate 2,409 downwards.
CCATTATCATGTCGTTGGTCATTTGTACGGTCTTGTATATCGTGGTATCATTGGTTTTAACAGGGATGGTTCCGTACAATGAACTCGATATCAAAGCACCAGTAGCTTCAGCCTTTGAAGGTGTAGGTATGCCTTGGGCAACCAAACTCATTACAATTGCTGCGGTGGCTGGCCTCACTTCTGTCATGCTCGTCATGATGCTCGGCCAAACCAGAATCTTCCTTGGCATGGCCAAAGACGGCCTCTTGCCGTTCAATGTTTTTGGTAAAATTCATGAAACCTATAAAACGCCGTTCAGAAGTACGCTTTTAGTAGGTGCCATCGTTTCTTTTGTTGCTGCAACGACACCTATTGACAAAGTATCAGAAATGTGCTCGATGGGTACACTTTTAGCATTTGCCATGATTTCTATTGCGGTGCTCGTGATGCGCATTCGCCAGCCCGAGCTCGAGCGTCCGTTTAAAACACCTGCTGTCTGGTTTGTTGCAATTGCCGGTGCTGCTTTCAACTTTGGCCTGATGTATTTTGTGCGTCCTGATACCTGGGTTGCATTTATCATTTGGTCCACACTTGGGCTTATTGTTTATTTCTTGTATTCTCGTAAACACAGCCACCTCAACGGCTATGCTTTCGAAGAGTCTTTGAAAGGACACGACGCAATCGTAAATGTCTCTGAAGAAGACTAATGGCTAGCGAAGACAAGCGCTCGTTCGGCTTGCTCGATGCTACTTTATTGGTATCGGGATCCATGATTGGTTCTGGAATTTTTATTGTTTCGACCATCATGCTCCGCGACATCGGATCTCCGGCTTGGCTGTTGGTCCTATGGGTCCTCACAGGTCTGATCACCATTTTTGCAGCACTCAGCTATGGCGAGTTAGCCGGCATGATGCCGAATGCAGGCGGCCAATACGTGTATATTCAGCGCGCTTATGGCAAGATGGCCTCGTTCCTATATGGCTGGACCGTATTCACGGTAATCCAGACGGGTGTTATTGCCGCTGTTGCAGTCGCCTTTGCCAAATACACAGCTATCTTTTTTCCAATACTCAATGAGCTCGTTTTAAAAGTTTCGTTTCTTTCGATCTCTTGGGCTCAATTACTTGCCATTGCCTCTATCGTATTTCTGACTTATTCGAATGCCAGGGGCGTACGCAATGGCAAAGTCGTTCAATTTGTATTCACTTTTGCCAAGCTCTTTGCTTTGGGAGCCTTAATTATTCTTGGCATCTATATTGGTTTACAGACTGACGTCTTTTCGATCAATTTTGCAGATGCTTGGAAAGCAAGCAAAACGGTGGTTGCTAATGGTGGCGAAAAGGTGTTTCAGATTCCATTAACAGGTTGGGCACTTGTTGGCGCACTTGGCGCCACTATCATCAATTCGTTGTTTTCTGCAGATGCTTGGAATAACGTCACTTTTATAGCTGGTGAAATCAAGGATCCACGTAAAAACATTCCAAAAAGTTTGTTCTTTGGTACGCTCATCGTAACAGTCATTTACGTTTTGGCCAACGTTGCCTACCTTGCGTTGTTACCAGTCCACGGAAGCCCAAGCGGCTCAAATCCTGTTGAACAAGGTATTTTGTTTGCCAGCAATGATCGGGTAGGGGCTTCAGCTGCTTATGTCATTTTTGGCGATGCGGGCATTTTACTTATGGCAGGCCTCATTATGGTTTCCACTTTTGGTTGTAATAATGGTTTGGTTTTAGCAGGCTCGCGCTTGTTATGCGATGTCCAAAGATGGTTTGTTTTTCAAAGGAGCAGCTAAGCTCAATCAAAACGAAGTGCCAGCGCGCGCCCTTTGGATCCAGTGTTTTTGGGCAAGTTTACTTTGCCTATCGGGCAAATATGGCGATTTACTGACCTACAGCACTTTTGCCAGCCTACTTTTCTATATCATCACTATTTACGGGATTTTCAGGTTGCGCAAATTAGAACCCGAAACACCAAGGCCTTATAAAGCTTGGGGTTATCCTTTTATACCTGCTCTTTATATTCTGCTGACACTTGCTATTTGTATTGATTTGCTTATTTACGATTTTCGCAATGCGGGAATGGGCTTATTTATTGTATTGCTCGGTATTCCGGTATATTACTTAATCGAAGCAAAAAGAAAGCCTAACTAACCAATAAGGCAGGCATCCTGGCGTTGAGTCAGGCATGAAAAAACCATTTGTCTTCTTTTCTAAACGACTCGAACGCGGAACGGTGCTTTGGCTAATTGTTTGTGCCATCGTTATTTTTATTCCTCGAATAGAAGCGTATTTTTTTAGCCCCGCGTTTGATTATGAATGGACCTATATTGAAGAGAAAAAATACAACTTTCAACAAGGTGGCGCTATGGATAATTTTCCGTCTAAAAAAAAGGATTATCAAAAACTTTGGAAGGCTTGTACACCTGAAAAT